>NZ_JBHIPB010000004.1:0-162030 GCF_042195825.1 Bartonella sp. AP40SXNS | reverse complement strand
ACAGCAGGTTATGCTAACCATGATGCGGAGCAAGCGCGTAGTGAGGTGGAAAAGGTAAAAAGCACAGCGAATGAAGCAGCCAATAACGCTAAGACTATAGCAAGATTAGCAGAAATGGCGGGTGAAGAAGCCAAGAAAATAGCAGAGAAAGCCGATGACCGAGCGTATGAAGCCAAGAATGAAGTAGAAAAAGCCAAAGAAGTAGCCGATAGAGCGAAAAGGACAGCAGAAGAAGCCAAAACAACCGCCGATACAATGAAGAAAGAGCTTGGAGGTATCAAGAGTTCCCTAGCAACGGCAACAACAGCCCATACAGTAGCTTCACAGGCAAAAGCGCTAGCGGAAGAGGTAAACAATTTACTAAAACAGTCCAATTTAACGGTTCTTTCAATTTCCACACCGTTTCTTATTGCAACAGGGAAAAAACAGCTCACATTGAAGAAAGGAACGCGTATAACCTTGGCAAGAAAAACAAACGGCAAAAGCAAACAGAGCATGCTTTAAAGACAGCAACAACCCGTTTTGAGGTAGAAAATGAAGTTAATCGAAAAAGTGATGTTGATGTGCGCTCTGAACTTTCTCCTTGGGGGGCGCAACAAATAGGTCTATTTTTTGTGGTGGCTGGTTGCCCATTTATTTGGATAATAAGGATGTTGAGGTCATCAGTTCCAACCTTGCAAGAGATATTTTGAAGCATAACAAGCAGAGGCACATTTATGTGGTTGGAAAGATGGTCAAGAAACGAAGCAGCAAAGATAAAGATCTTATCCTTCACGAGATGATAGAGACCTATCAAGGCTTAAAGATGATGTCACGCATCATGAAGTGGTTATTACTGATTATATTTGTGTTTATTCTCGATATTGCACGCCTTATAGATGCGCTAGATAATATCTTCTCACATTTAAAACAGTGTTTTTTAAAGAATTGAAGAACAGAATACTTGACTGTCTTGCTTTGATCGATGATGTAACAAATCTTTTTTAATAATATCCATAAAAGTTCTATTTCTTGCTTTTATATTCCCAATAACAGCACTTGGAGATATAACTTGTACAAATGCATTCCCCCTAGAAAGACTTTCCTAATAACATTTTCCTTCTTGAGAAAAAACTTCTATGAAATGATTTGTATCAAGCAATGTATATGCAAAATCATCATCTATTTCAGCTATTAAATATAAATATATCTCATTAACACCATATGCTTTAAGGAATCTGGCATAATTACTTAATTCTGCAACGCCTGAATTTTTGTAATCTGCCGTGGGCTTTTTTAATTCTATTAAGACAACACGTTTTTTTCTTCAGAGTCGAAATAGATAGCTATATCAGATCGGCTACATAATTCTGTTTTTTTCTTTCAGAATTAATAGATAACGAATCAACATTTGAAAGAAGTTCTTGTATTGTTTTCTCACTTTGTAAATGGTTATAACTCATAAATTTATCAGCTGTTTTTCCTTGGTGAATAAATAAATTATGAATGTCTTTTTCTAAAGTTTTTGGTGTTAATAATTTAGAGAATTGATTCAAAATATCATCTCGGAACTGAATGTATTGTGTTAATTCTAAACTAGCAATTTTTTTGAGAAGAGTGCTCTTTTTTTTCTTTAATTTCCGGAAATTGGCTGTTAATATTTTATTTAAAGTGTTTTTTAACGTTTGATTAATATCATCCCAAGTTAGTTGGGTTTCTAAGTCAGGATCTATTTTATTAATTTCAAACTCATTCCTTTCGTCGTTAACATACTTATCCAAAATAGGCGATTCTAATAAAAATATCATCATCACATTGTTTATTGGATTGATATTTATAAACTTTGAAAAAGGCATAACAGTACGATTATTAGCACAATAATAAGCCTCTACTTTAGTTTTAGAATTTGTGTTCTCTTCAAAATAATAAGAAAGGCTGAAGGGAATATTTGAAAGACCGATTTTGAGAGTTTTATTTTCTAAGTAAGGTAAATCTTGCGTATTGATTGTTCTTTTCTCTAAGCTTTCTACATTATGTACATAAAAGTTAATTTGGATATTTTCATCTTTCTTTTAAAAAAGTAAAGGAAGAAGATGATAGTAAATTTCATTATGAACTAGGTTTATATCTAACACATTTTGTTTATAAGATCCTTCAAAAGATAAATGTGTATTCCACCATTTATCTTTTTCGCCATTTTCTTTTTTAAAAAAATCTTGTGTAAACTGTGGAGTGAAATTCAGTGAAATTTGAGCGTGATGTTCATCTTTGCTAAAAATAATGATTTTAACTTCTTCAAATATTTTCAAGTAAGTAATACGTCTAACCCCTTTACATCCTTCTTGAATTTTATAATCACTTTTATAAGTAGAGAAAGATTTGATATTCTCTTTTGTAAATCCATCTCCATTATCAAAAACACTTATAGAAAAAATTGGTTGATTCTCCCACAAATCTGCATTGCCATAAAGTTGGAATAAAATATCAATTTTTGTTGCATGAGCTTGTATAGAGTTAACGATAGATTCCTTAAGAACTGTAACGATATTCGTTTATGAAGAAAGATCGCGGATTATAGCATTAAGATTGACAAGCATAAGTACACCAATATATTTTATTTATATATCTCGTTGTAATATTTAAATTTTATAATGATATTAAACACACTATTCCTGATGAAAAGTTAATAATTTCTCGCCATAAGAGATATTGTATATGCTTGATAACGGTTTTTGTATAGAGATATTGGACAAGATCTCCACACACTAAAAATAAAGACTAACCAAAATTTGAAAAACTTTATTAGAATCAGAATAAAATACTTATTCTTTCTAAAGGATTTTTTAAATGTTACCCCCTTTGGTAAAACTTTATGCAAACTTCGTATTGATCACTCAGAACGCCTCTTAGATATGGCTAAGAAATTAGATATATCTGTATCATTTTTATCCTCTGTAGAAATTGGCAAAAAATCTGTTCCTGTAGGACTGGAGGAAAAGATAATTGAACTCTATGCTTTAGATCAAGAGAAGACTTTACTCTTAAGAAAAGAAGCTTATGTTTGACGCAAAAGTTTTACAATCAAGACTTCTGATCCGTTGAGGCGTGAAGCTGTTGGTGAGTTTGTTAGAAATTTAGAGAATTTTTCACAACAAAACTTAGCAGAATTAAAAGATGTTCTTGAGAAAGTTTGCAAAAAAAGAGGCGTTCTATAGAGATAGGTTGAAAAATCCTATTCCCCTAACTTTATTTAGGCATCCCTTATCTTTAAAAAAATATATGAAGAATCAAAAACTTAATAGGAATATAAAACAGAATGGTGGGCGATGAGAGACTCGAACTCCCGACATCCTCGGTGTAAACGAGGCGCTCTACCAGCTGAGCTAATCGCCCAATGCAATGATCAGCAATTGAATGGAGACTATTTAAGGAAGAATTTTTCTAAACGCAAGAATAAAGATGAGATTTGATAATTTTTTTTAAAAATGCATAATCCTTCTTGACATAAACGCATGAACCCCTTACACGACCGCTTGTACCAAATTAATATTGGTTCGAAAAAAATGCGCGGGTGTAGCTCAGTTGGTTAGAGTGCTGGCCTGTCACGCCGGAGGTCGCGGGTTCGAGCCCCGTCACTCGCGCCATTTCATGATTCCTTATGAAGTTTCCTTTATTAAAATATCCATATGCTATGAGTAATGTGGTGGAGTATTTGATTGGGGAATAAATATATTTTTTCTTTCTTTTTATATGGTTTATAAGATATAGGGCTTGCGTCTTTCTTTGCTCTGCGTTACCTATGCCGATAAGAAAAGTATCGCTCTGTATGCCTTTGAAGCAGTATGAATAGAGTTAATAGAGCGATTGTTAAATTTGTCTGTTTGGTCTCGCAATATTGAATCATTGTGTTAAACTCAGGCATTTCGTTATGATGGAAGAGGGTTATGGCTTATTTATTGAGCTCTTATTTACCGGTCTTGATCTTTATTATTGTTTCGGCAGTTATTGCTGGAGCTTTATTGATTATGCCTTACATTGTAGCATATCGTTCCCCCGATCCTGAAAAGTTATCGGCTTATGAATGTGGGTTTAATTCATTTAGTGATGCTCGCATGAAGTTTGATATTCGTTTCTATTTGGTATCAATTTTATTTATTATTTTTGATCTTGAAGTTGCTTTTCTTTTTCCTTGGGCTGTTTCATTCGAATCAATAGGTATGTTTGGCTTTTGGTCGATGATTGTGTTTTTAGCGATTTTGACTATTGGATTTATATATGAATGGAAAAAAGGAGCTCTTGAATGGAATTAAGATCTAATAATTCAACGATTGAGGCTCCAAAACCAAAAGGAATCATTGATCCAAATACTGGTGGGCTAATAGGATCTGACGATAAGTTTTTTCGTGATATCAATGCTGAATTATCAGATAAGGGGTTTTTAGTTACCTCGGCAGATGCTTTGATTACTTGGGCACGTACCGGTTCTTTAATGTGGATGAGTTTTGGTTTGGCTTGTTGTGCTATCGAAATGATGCAATGCTCAATGCCTCATTATGATAATGAGCGTTTTGGATATGCACCACGAGCTTCACCCCGCCAGTCAGATGTGATGGTGGTGGCAGGTACTCTAACAAATAAGATGGCTCCTGCTTTAAGAAAAGTGTATGATCAGATGCCAGAGCCGCGTTATGTGATTTCTATGGGATCATGTGCAAATGGTGGGGGATATTATCATTATTCCTATTCAGTGGTGCGTGGCTGTGATCGTATTGTGCCTGTCGATATTTATGTTCCAGGGTGTCCACCGACAGCAGAGGCATTATTATACGGCATATTATTGTTACAGAAAAAAATCCGTCGTACCGGATCCATAGAGCGATAGAGAGTTTTCTTGTCATGATGAATGAATCATTGGTTGAACTTGCGGCTTATTTGGAAAATAAGCTAGGAAATAAGCTTGAAGAGACTGTTCTTGCTTTTGGTGAATTGACTATTGTGGCACGTCTTGATGCAATTATCGATGTCTTAATGTTTGTTCGTGATGATTCTCGCTGTCAATTTATTAATCTCACAGACATTAGTGGTGTGGATTATCCTTCTCGCGATAAGCGCTTTGATGTTTCTTACCAATTATTATCCCCTCGTGAGAATTTACGCTTACGTGTAAAAGTTCGTACGGATGAAAATACTCCCGTTGCTTCAGCTTGTATGGTTTATCCTGGTGCAGAGTGGTATGAACGTGAAACGTATGATATGTATGGGATTTTATTTTCAGGACATCCGGATTTAAGACGGATTTTAACAGATTATGGTTTTGAAGGATATCCTTTACGTAAAGACTTTCCTGTGACAGGATTTGTTGAATGCCGTTATGATAATGAAGCAAAGAGGGTGATTTATGAGCCTGTTGTTTTGCGCCAAGAGATGCGTAATTTTGATTTTCTTTCTCCTTGGGAAGGAGGACAATATATTTTACCATGTGATGAAAAAGCAGACGGTAAAAAATGATATTGGTTTTGATAAGGCGTTCTATTAGAATAGCATATTTTTAAAATAATTAATGTTTTTAATATGATAGATTTTTTTAATATTTGATATGAAGTTTTTAAAAAAAGCAAGGGGTTGATTGTGGCTGAGGTCAATGTTCGAAACTTTAATATCAATTTTGGTCCGCAGCATCCTGCCGCGCATGGGGTTTTGCGCATGGTTCTGGAGCTGGACGGTGAAGTTGTTGAGCGTGTAGATCCACATATTGGGTTGTTGCATCGCGGTACTGAAAAATTAATGGAAACAAAGACTTATCTCCAAGCGGGTCCTTATCTAGATCGTTTGGATTATGTTGCTCCTATGAATCAGGAACATGCTTTTGTTCTTGCTATTGAAAAGTTATTAGATATAAAAGTTCCTAAAAGAGGGCAATTAATACGTGTTTTGTTTTCTGAAATTGGGCGTATTCTTAATCATTTGCTTAATGTAACGACACAGGCAATGGATGTTGGTGCTTTAACACCACCACTTTGGGGATTTGAGCAACGTGAAAGATTGATGATTTTTTATGAGCGTGCCTGTGGTGCTCGTCTTCATGCAAATTATTTTCGCCCCGGTGGCGTGCATCAAGATTTACCAGAATCTTTAGTTGAGGATATTGGTGATTTTATTGATCCATTTCTTGTTTCTCTCGGAAAACTTGATGCGCTTGTGACCCCAAATCGAATTTTTAAGCAGCGTAATGTGGATATTGGCATTGTAAGTATTGATGAAGCTTGGGCACGCGGTTTTTCTGGGGTTATGATTCGTGGAGCTGGTGTTCCATGGGATTTGCGTAAAAGTCAGCCTTATGAATGTTACGATGAAATGGAATTCGATATTCCTATAGGTAAAAATAGTGATTGTTATGATCGCTATCTTATTCGTATGGAAGAAATGCGTCAATCAGCGAAAATTATGCGTCAATGCGTAGAACGGTTACTGGGGACTGAAAAGAATGGACCAGTTTCGAGTTTGGATCGCAAAATTGTACCACCAAAGCGGAGCGAAATGAAAAGCTCAATGGAGGCACTGATTCATCACTTTAAACTTTATACGGAAGGGTTTCACACGCCCCCTGGAGAAGTGTATGTTGCTGTAGAGGCTCCAAAGGGTGAGTTTGGTGTTTATCTTGTTTCTGATGGAACCAATAAGCCTTATCGTGTCAAGTTGCGTGCTCCTGGATTTGCTCATCTCCAAGCTATGGATTTTTTAACTCGAGGCCATATGTTGGCGGATGCTACAGCTATTTTGGGTTCGATTGATATTGTTTTTGGGGAGGTTGATCGCTAATGTCCGTACGCCGTCTTGCAGATGATATCTATCAGCCCGCAGAGTTTTCTTTTACAAAAGAAAATCAAATATGGGTAAAAAATACTATAGAAAAGTATCCTGTCGGGCGTGAGCAATCAGCTGTCATTCCATTATTAATGCGTGCACAAGAGCAAGATGGTTGGGTGACACGTGCTGCAATTGAACATATCGCTCAAATTCTTTCTATGGCATATATCCGTGTCTTAGAAGTTGCTACTTTTTATACTCAGTTTCAGCTTAAGCCTGTTGGAACAAAAGCGCATATTCAAGTTTGTGGAACAACGCCTTGTATGTTACGTGGTTCTGATGAATTGATTAAAGTTTGTCAGAAAAAAATTCATCACGAACCTTTTACAACCAATCAGGATGGAACATTGTCATGGGAAGAGGTGGAGTGTCTTGGTGCTTGTGTTAATGCTCCCATGGTTATGATTTTTAAAGATACTTACGAAGATCTTACAGCGGAACGCCTTGAAGAGATTATCGATGCATTTGAGGCGGGAAAGGGTCCTGAGATAGCTGTTGGTCCGCAAAATAGTCGTAAATCATCGGAGCCAATTAGTGGTTTAACATCTCTTCTTGATGATGAAGAAAAAAGTAAATCTCTCAAGGGATCAAAGAAAAAGGATAATAAGGGAATGGAATCTTAGTAAAAATTTTTTTGAAAAGATATTCCATTATGTCACTCATTTATAACAACATTTGATTAAAAGTAGAAAGTTTCAAGATTTTTTTTAAATTGCATTTGAGGAAAAGCTAAAAATGCTACGGGCAATAGAAAAAAAGGTGGGGTATGCTAGCTGATAAAGATCGTATCTTCACCAATATTTATGGTTTAAAAGACAAATCATTAAAGGCTGCGATGTCGCGTGGACATTGGAATGGTCTGAAAGGGATTATTGACAAAGGTCGTGACTGGATTATTGATGAGGTGAAGGCGTCGGGTTTACGCGGTCGTGGTGGTGCTGGTTTTCCTACCGGAATGAAATGGTCTTTTATGCCAAAGCAGAGTGATGGGCGTCCTCATTATTTGGTTGTCAATGCTGATGAATCAGAGCCTGGGACATGTAAAGACCGGGATATTTTACGGCATGATCCCCATACTTTGATTGAAGGATGTGCAATCGCTACTTTTGCTATGGGAGCCAATGTTGCTTTTATTTATATTCGTGGTGAATATATTCGTGAGCGTGAAGCGCTACAGGCTGCCGTTGATGAATGTTATGATGCAGGTTTGCTTGGCAAAAAAACAAAATATGGGCATGCTTGCGATATTATCATTCATCATGGAGCCGGTGCTTATATTTGTGGTGAAGAAACGGCCCTTCTTGAAAGTCTTGAGGGAAAAAAGGGACAACCTCGGCTTAAACCACCATTTCCTGCTAATATGGGGATTTATGGCTGTCCAACAACAGTCAACAATGTAGAGTCCATTGCCGTTGTTCCAACAATTTTGCGGCGAGGAGCTTCCTGGTTTTCATCAATTGGGCGGGCGAATAATGTTGGCACGAAATTATTTATGGTTTCAGGGCATGTTAACGCCCCTTGTACATTTGAAGACGCTCTTGGTGTTTCATTCCGTGAATTAATTGAAAAACATACGGGTGGTATTCGTGGTGGATGGAATAATCTTTTAGCAGTTATTCCAGGGGGGGCTTCTTGTCCAGTCGTCCGTGGTGAGGATATGATCGATGCGATCATGGATTTTGATGGGATGCGAGATGTCGGGTCTTCTTTTGGCACAGGGGGAATGATTGTTATGGATAAATCAACCGATATTATCAAAGCAATTTGGCGTATAGCTGTTTTTTTTAAGCACGAGAGTTGTGGTCAGTGTACACCGTGTCGTGAGGGGACGGGTTGGATGATGCGTCTTTTAGGACGTATGGTTGAGGGAAGAGCGCAAAAACGCGAGATTGATCTTTTATTTGAGGTTTCTCAACAAGTTGAAGGGCATACTATCTGTGCTCTTGGCGATGCTGCAGCGTGGCCTGTACAAGGGCTGATTCGTAATTTCCGTCCAGAAATTGAACGTAGAATTGATGAATATACGCGAAATGTCGTCCAAAGAAAAAATATTGCTTTGGAAGTCGTGGGATAGAAAATTTTTTAAAGAGCAACCGAATGCAAATTTTAAGTGGATTATCCGCAGGTTGGATGGGTGATGATAAATATCAAAGTTGATGGCAAAGAGATTGAAGTTCCTGATTACTACACGCTGCTTCAGGCTGCCGAGGCAGCTGGGGCAGAAATACCACGTTTTTGTTTTCATGAATCTTTGTCAATTGCTGGAAATTGTCGCATGTGTTTGGTTGAGGTTAAGGGTGGTCCTCCAAAACCTCAGGCTTCTTGTGCTATGGGGGTTCGTGATTTACGGTTAGGACCTAACGGTGAAGCGCCTGAGATTTTTACCAATACGGAGATGGTAAAAAAAGCACGTGAAGGTGTTATGGAATTCCTTCTCATTAATCATCCTTTGGATTGTCCAGTGTGTGATCAAGGGGGAGAGTGTGATCTTCAAGATCAAGCAATGCTTTATGGACGAGATTGTTCTCGTTATACAGAAAATAAACGTGCTGTAGAAGATAAATATATTGGACCTCTTGTCAAAACTGTTATGACACGGTGTATTCATTGTACACGATGTGTTCGTTTTACAACGGAAGTTGCAGGTATTTCTGAGCTTGGTTTGATCGGTCGTGGTGAAGATGCTGAAATTACGACGTATCTTGAAAAAGCTATGACATCTGAATTACAGGGAAATGTTATTGATCTTTGTCCAGTGGGGGCTTTAACCTCAAAACCTTATGCATTTCATGCCCGTCCGTGGGAATTGGTCAAAACGGAATCGATTGATGTGATGGATGCGCTTGGTAGTGCTATCCGTATTGATAGCCGCGGTCGTGAAGTTATGCGGATTATGCCGCGCACGAATGAAGATGTAAATGAGGAATGGATCTCTGATAAAACGCGTTTTATTTGGGATGGATTACGGACTCAGCGGCTTGATAGGCCATATGTACGCAAAGATGGAAAGCTTCAACCTGTCAGTTGGACAGAAGCTTTTGCAAAAATTAAAATGGTGATCTCTAAAATTTTTCCAGAAAAAATTGGAGCCATTGCTGGAGATCTTGCTTCTGTTGAAGAAATGTACGCCCTTAAGGCATTATTGAGTTCGTTGGGCTCAACGCTCTTTGATTGTCGCCAAAGAGGGGTTGCTTTATCGCCTGAGTTTGGGCGTTCGAGTTATATTTTTAATCCTACAATTGCAGGTATTGAACAGGCTGATGCTCTGCTTATTGTGGGATCTAATCCACGTCATGAAGCGGCTGTTTTAAATGCACGCATTTTAAAGCGCCAACGAATAGGAAATTTTCCTATTGCATTAATTGGAGAGAAAGTTGATTTACGTTATCCTTATTCTTACCTTGGATCTGGAAGTGATACATTAACGACACTTATTCGGGGAGAGGATGCTTTTTTAAATGTCTTAAGAGAAGCAAAGAGGCCCCTTATTCTTATTGGAGAGGGAGCAATTTCAGGAAATGAAGGTTTACCTGTTTTAAAAAATCTTGCTAAATTAGCGGATGATATAGGTGCTCTTAGTGAGACATGGAATGGATTTGGAGTTCTTCATAATGCAGCATCAACTGTTGGAGGGTTGGATATAGGCTTTACTTCTAAGCTTGGGGTTGCCAATATTCTAAAAACCTGTGAAATTTTATTTCTACTTGGTGCTGATGAAGTAGAATTAGCTGATACAAAAGCTTTTATAGTTTATATTGGTAGCCATGGTGACAATGGTGCGCATGCTGCTGATGTTATTTTGCCTGCATCTGCTTATACTGAAAAATCAGGGCTTTATGTAAATACAGAAGGGCGTGTTCAAATGACAAATCGGGCTGGTTTTGCTCCAGGTGAAGCAAAAGAAGATTGGGCTATTTTACGTGCTTTATCGGATGTTTTAGGACAAAGGCTTCCTTTTGATTCTCTTTCTCAATTAAGACAATGTTTGTTTAATGATTATCCACATCTTTGTGCCGTTGATGATATAGTGCCTTCTGATATAAGTAATCTTAAGGTGCTTGGTTCAAAAATGGTTTCTCTAGAGAGTCAAACATTTACTTCTATGATTAAAGACTTTTATTTGACAAATCCGATAGCACGTGCTTCTGCCGTTATGGCTGAATGTTCATCTCTTGCAAAAAACCGTGTTACGCAAACTGTAGAGTAAAGGCAAAGGAAAAGGAATAATGATGTATGATTTCTTTATGACTTGGCTGTTGCCATTACTTATTATCGTTGGAAAAACACTGCTTCTTTTAGTCGTTCTTTTGATCTTAGTTGCTTATCTTCTTTACGCAGATAGAAAAATTTGGGCAGCGGTACAATTGCGTCGTGGACCAAACGTTGTTGGCCCATGGGGTTTGTTACAGTCTTTTGCAGATTTAATTAAATTTGTTGTTAAGGAGCCTATTATCCCTGCAGGTGCAAATAAGGGTGTTTTTCTTTTAGCTCCTTTTGTTTCAGCGACACTTGCTTTATCAACTTGGGCTGTTATTCCTGTCAATGAGGGCTGGGAGGTTGCAAAGATTAATGTTGGCTTGCTTTATATTTTAGCCATTTCATCTCTTGAAGTTTATGGTGTTATTATGGGGGGATGGGCATCAAATTCAAAATATCCTTTCTTAGGAGCTCTTCGTTCGGCGGCACAAATGGTTTCTTATGAAGTTTCCATTGGTTTTGTGCTTGTGAGTGTCATTTTAATAAGTGGTTCGTTAGATCTCACAACAATTGTTTTTAAACAAACGCACGGGCTTGGTACAACTCTTGGTCTTCCTTTTAACAGTTTTCTCGATTGGAATTGGTTGGTCCTTTTTCCAATGTTTATTATATTTTTTATTTCTGCGCTTGCAGAGACAAACCGTCCTCCGTTCGATTTGGTGGAAGCAGAATCTGAACTTGTTGCTGGTCATATGGTTGAATATTCTTCAACGCCTTACATGCTCTTCTTTCTAGGTGAATATGTTGCGATTGTTTTAATGTGCGCATTAACAACCATTCTATTTCTGGGCGGTTGGCTGCCTCCTTTAGATGTTTGGTGGCTTAATTGGGTTCCTGGTATCATTTGGTTTGTTTTAAAAGTCTGTTTTGTATTTTTTTGGTTTGCTATGGTTAAAGCTTTTGTTCCACGTTATCGCTATGATCAGCTCATGCGGCTTGGTTGGAAGGTTTTTCTTCCTCTCTCACTAGCAATGGTTGTGATAACTGCTTCTTTTTTAAAATTTACGGATTTCGTTTAAGAGGAGATTTTACGATGTCAGGTTTCATTCAGGCGGCAAAGTCACTTCTTCTATTGGAATTCGTGAGTGCTTTTTTCTTAGCTATGCGTCAATTTTTTTCACCAAAGCCCACAATTAATTATCCTTATGAAAAAGGTTTTGTATCTGGCCGTTTCCGTGGTGAGCATGCATTGCGTCGCTATCCAAATGGTGAAGAACGGTGTATTGCTTGTAAATTATGTGAAGCAATTTGCCCTGCACAAGCGATTACAATTGAAGCAGGTCCGCGACGTAATGATGGTACACGGAGAACTGTCCGTTATGATATCGATATGGTTAAGTGTATCTACTGCGGTTTTTGTCAAGAAGCGTGTCCGGTAGAAGCTATTGTTGAGGGACCAAATTTTGAATTTGCAACAGAAACACGTGAAGAACTCTATTATGATAAAGAAAAACTTTTAATGAATGGAGATCGTTGGGAGCGAGAAATTGCTCGAAATATATTGATGGATGCACCTTATCGTTAAGTGTATCATTAAATGAGGTGTCGGATAGTTTTCCGATAAATTGTAATCTGGTATGAAGTTTATACCAATTGTTTGAATAATTAAGGAGAAGCCTATGCTAACAGATCTAGCGGCGGCATTTTTCTATTTGTTTGCTTTTATTATGCTAACAAGTGCAGTTATTGTTATTACAGCACGCAATCCAGTGCATTCTGTTTTGTTTTTAATCCTCGCATTTTTTAATGCTGCGGCTTTATTTTTACTTGCAGGAGCAGAGTTTTTAGGACTTATTCTGCTTGTTGTTTATGTTGGAGCTGTCGCTGTTTTATTTTTATTTGTCGTTATGATGCTTGATGTCGATTTTGCTGAGTTAAAGAGTGGAACTCTTCGGTATGCTCCTATTGGAGCTCTTATTGGCGTTATTATCGCTGTAGAATTGATTGTTGTTTTTGTAAGTAGCTATTTTTCTCCAGTCTTGAGAGCGCATGTTACGCAACCAATGCCTGATTTAGCGCAGCGAACAAATACACAGGCATTAGGAGATATTCTCTATACGGATTATGTTTTCTATTTTCAAATTGCTGGAATAATTTTATTGGTTGCAATGATTGGTGCTATTGTTTTAACACTTCGTCATAAATTAGGAGTAAAGAGGCAATCTATTGCAGAGCAAGTTTCTAGAACGGTAGAAAGTGCCATTGAAATCAAGCAAGTTGAATCAGGAAAAGGTATTTAAGGGGGGCTATATAGATGTATATTGATATTACGCATTATCTCACAGTTTCTGCTTTGATGTTTACAATTGGTATTGCTGGAATTTTTCTCAACAGAAAAAATGTGATTATTATCTTGATGTCTATTGAGCTTATATTACTCTCAGTTAATCTTAATTTTGTTGCATTTTCAGCGTTTCTTCATGATCTCGTTGGGCAGATATTTGCTCTATTTGTCTTAACCGTAGCAGCTGCTGAAGCTGCCATTGGTTTAGCAATTCTTGTCGTTTTTTTCCGTAATCGTGGTTCCATTGCGGTTGAAGATGTTAATGTAATGAAAGGCTAACCAGTGATGTATTATACGATTGTCTTTCTTCCGCTTTTGGGTTTTCTCATTGCTGCACTAGGTGGGAAAACGATAGGAGATCGTGCGAGTGAATTAATAACATGTAGCTTTATGGTGATTGTTGCCATATTGTCGTGGGTGGCTTTTTTTAGTATTGCACTTGGTCATACTCCAGTGATTGATGTATTGGTACTACATTGGATGACTGTTGGTGACTTAAGCTTTAACTGGGCTTTACATATTGATACATTAACAGCGGTCATGCTTATTGTTGTAAACAGTGTTTCGGCATTAGTGCATATTTATTCAATTGGTTATATGCATCATGACCCCTCAAGGTCACGTTTTTTTTCTTATCTTTCTTTGTTTACATTTATGATGCTTATGTTAGTGACCTCCAATAATTTGATCCAAATGTTTTTTGGATGGGAAGGTGTAGGACTTGCTTCTTATCTGTTAATTGGTTTTTGGTTTCAACGCGATTCTGCTAATAAGGCTGCAATGAAAGCTTTTGTCGTCAATCGTGTTGGAGACTTTGGTTTTCTTTTAGGAATATTTAGTATTTTTGTTTTATTTCAATCGGTTGATTTTAGCTCTATTTTTGCAAAAGCTGCAAACAATAGCTTTATACAAAATATGACATTTTTAGGTTGGCAGTTTGATGGACAGATGGCAATTACCATTACATGTCTTTTATTATTTATTGGTGCGATGGGAAAATCCGCACAATTTCTTTTACATACTTGGCTTCCTGATGCAATGGAAGGGCCAACCCCTGTATCAGCACTTATTCATGCAGCGACAATGGTAACGGCTGGTGTTTTTATGGTTGCGCGTATGTCGCCAATTTTTGAACTTTCTTCAACTGCTTTGACAGTGATTATTATTATTGGAGCAACAACGGCATTTTTTGCAGCAACTGTGGGGTTAGTGCAGAATGATATTAAGCGTGTTATTGCTTATTCTACATGTTCTCAACTTGGTTATATGTTTGTTGCATTAGGTGTTGGAGCTTATGGAGCTGCTGTCTTTCATCTTTTTACGCATGCTTTTTTTAAAGCCTTATTGTTTCTTGGGGCGGGCTCTGTCATTCATGCTGTATCTGATGAACAAGATATGCGAAAAATGGGCGGGTTACGCAAACATATAAAGGTCACCTATTGGATGATGATGGTCGGGACCATTGCATTGACCGGTGTTGGCGTTCCTGGAACACTTTTCGGGACTGCGGGTTTTTTCTCAAAAGATGCGATTATAGAGTCTGCTTTTGCATCCCATAATATTGCTTCAGAGTATGCTTTTTATCTTCTTGTTTTTGCAGCCTTATTAACAAGCTTTTATTCATGGCGGCTTATCTTTATGACGTTCCATGGAAAACCACGAGCAACTGTTGATGTTATGCATCATGTACATGAATCGCCCCCAGTGATGTTGATCCCTCTCTTTATTTTATCTATTGGAGCAATATTTGCTGGTGTTATTTTCCAACCTTATTTTTTTGGTGATTTATACGATACTTTTTGGAAGGGAGCATTGTTTACAAGCAGCCACAATCATATCCTTCATGATGCCCACCATGTTTTTAATTGGGTAAAATGGTCGCCTTTTATAGCAATGATTCTTGGGTTTATGTTGGCTTATTTATTTTATATTGCGGCTCCCTCTCTTCCCAAGAAAATGGCGCGTATTATGCCAGGAGTGTATCACTTTCTTTACCAAAAGTGGTATTTCGATCAATTATATAACTTTTTATTTGTTCGTCCTACCTTTAGAATTGGTTCTTTTCTTTGGAAAGTGGGAGACGGTAAGATTATTGATGGTCTAGGTCCCAATGGTATTGCAGCGCGTGTTGTTGATATTACAAATAGAGTTGTTCGAATGCAAACAGGCTATCTTTACCACTATGCATTTGCAATGCTTATCGGCGTTGCATTGCTCATTACATGGATGATGATCGGGGGCGTAAACTAATGACCGATTGGCCTATTCTTTCTACGGTTACATTTTTGCCGCTTGTTGGTGTTCTTCTGATTTTGTTTATCAAAGATGATAGTGAAGTAGCACGCCATAATATACGTAATGTTGCATTTTTTACGACTCTATTTGTTTTTATTATTTCTTTAATTATTTGGATAGGATTTGATTCTAGCAACCAAAATTTTCAAATGGTTGAAAAATCCAGTTGGTTAGGGGGTGGTATTAGCTATCATATGGGGGTCGATGGTATTTCTATTCTTTTTGTTGTTCTCTCGGCTTTTCTTTTGCCTTTCTGTATTTTAGCAAGTTGGGAGAATGTTAAAGAGAGATTAAAAGCCTATATGATTGCGTTTCTTCTTCTAGAAGTTGCGATTATTGGTGTTTTTTGTGCTCTTGATGCAATGCTATTCTATGTTTTTTTTGAAGGCAGCCTCATTCCAATGTTTATCATTATAGGTGTATGGGGAGGAGCACGTCGTGTTTATGCAAGTATAAAGTTTTTCTTATATACTTTACTTGGTTCAGTGCTTATGTTGGTTGCTCTTATGGTTATGTATTGGGAGGCTGGGACACTTGATATACCAACTTTACTCAATTATCAGTTTCCTGTTCATATGCAAATATGGTTGTGGCTTGCATTTTTTGCTTCTTTCGCAGTTAAAATGCCAATGTGGCCAGTTCATACATGGCTCCCTGATGCTCACGTAGAAGCACCGACGGCAGGTTCTGTTATTTTAGCTGGTGTCTTACTTAAATTAGGTGGGTATGGTTTTCTTCGTTTTTCTTTACCAATGTTTCCTATCGCTTCAGCAGATTTTGCGCCTTTTGTTTTCACATTATCGCTTATCGCTATTATTTATACATCACTGGTTGCACTTGTTCAAAGTGACATCAAAAAACTTATTGCATATTCCTCAATAGCGCATATGGGATATGTAACGATGGGTATTTTTGCTGCGAATGAACAGGGGATACAAGGGGCTATTTATCAGATGCTATCCCATGGAATTGTTTCAGCAGCATTGTTTCTTTGTGTTGGTGTTATCTATGATCGCTTGCATACACGTGAAATTTCAGCGTTTGGTGGTTTAGTGAATAATATGCCTAAATATGCTGTTGTTTTCTTAATTTTCACCATGGCAAATGTTGGTTTGCCTGGAAGCTCAGGGTTTTTGGGTGAATTTTTAACCTTAATAGGTGTTTTTCAAGTAAATAAATTGGTTGTTGTTTTAGCAACAACAGGTGTTATCTTATCGGCAGCCTATGCTCTTTATCTTTATCGGCGTGTGATTTTTGGTTCCTTGGATAAAGAGAATTTAAAAGTATTAATAGATCTTTCTTTAAGAGAAAAATTCCTCCTTTATCCAATGGTTATTCTTACAATATTCTTTGGTATCTATCCAACGCCTATTCTTAAGGCAACGGCGTTTTCCGTAGAAACCCTCATCAATAAACTGCACTAGATAAGGGAAGAATGCACATGCAAACTGAAATAATAGCGCAATTAGTCTTAATTCTTCCAGAGCTTTTAATTGCATTAGGAGCTGTCGTGCTGCTTATGATTGGTGTTTATTCCAATACACGTGCTTCTTTAACAGTGACAGGTTTAGCCATAGCACTTCTTGTGGCAACCATTGTTATTCTTATAGTTTTTCCGGAAAATGGCTCATTTCAAACCAATGCGCTCGTTATCGATTCCTTTAGTCGTTATATGAAAATTTTAATGCTTATTGGTGCACTCTTTTCTCTTATCATGTCTGTTGGTTTTGCCAATGCACAAAAGTTTAATATATTTGAGTTTCCAGTGCTTGTTCTTTTAGCAACCCTTGGAATGATGTTTATGATTTCAGCGGGTAATATGCTGTCGCTTTATATGGGGTTAGAATTGCAATCTTTAGCTTTATATGTTTTAGCAGCGATTAATCGTAATAATGTGAAATCTTCTGAAGCCGGTATAAAATACTTTGTTTTAGGAGCATTATCTTCAGGGTTGCTTCTTTATGGTATTTCTTTGCTTTATGGTTTTACCGGTCAAATTGGTTTTCACGAAATTGCTCTTGCTTTAAAAGGCAAGAATGTACAATTAGGGGTTATTTTTGGAATTGTCTTTATTTTAGCTGGTTTGGCTTTCAAAATTTCTGCTGTTCCGTTTCATATGTGGACACCTGATGTTTATGAAGGAGCGCCCACACCGATTACAGCATTTTTTGCTGGTGCCCCTAAAGTCGCTGCAATGGCTTTAATCATCCGTATTATTGTGGTGACCTTTATTCCCCTAGGACGTGTTGATAACGTGATGCCTGCATGGCAACAAATTTTGGTGTTCATGGCAATTGCATCAATGATACTGGGTGCTTTTGCTGCAATCGGTCAGAATAATATTAAGCGCTTAATGGCTTATTCGTCGATCAGTCATATGGGTTATGCACTTGTTGGTTTATCTGCTGGAGATATGCTTGGGATAAAAAGCGTTATCCTTTATATGACTATTTATCTTGGAATGACGCTTGGTTCATTTGCCTTTATTCTTGGAATGCGCTCTCAGAATGGAAATGTTGAAAATATTTATGATCTTTCAGGGTTAGCAAAGACGAATCCGTTTATGGCTGTTGTGATGACAATACAGCTTTTTTCTTTAGCAAGCATACCTCCTATGGCTGGTTTTTTTGGAAAGTGGTATACATTTTCTGCTGCTGTCCACGCTGGACTTACGCCACTTGCTGTCGTTGGGATGATAGCGTCTGTAGTTGGGGCTTTTTACTATTTGCGAGTCATTAAAATTATGTGGTTTGATGATGCAAAAGCGCATTTTGTTGCTTTATCGAAAGAGCTTCAATTTTGTCTTGGTCTTTCTGTATTCTTTATTTTATTTTACGCGCTTTTTGGAGTTTGGTTCGCTGAGCTAGCAGAAAAAGCAGCAACAGCATTGTTTTAACGAATATGGTTTATACTTTATCAGATTTTGCACAAAAACAGGGATACACTGTTGAAGCGTACGATAGTATTGATTCAACAAATCTCATTGCGCAACGAAAAGCGCAAACTGGTCATCAAGGTAATCTTTGGATTGTTGCACAAGAACAATTACAGGGAAGAGCGAGAAGAGGGAGAACTTGGTCTAGTCCTAAAGGGAACCTTTATTCTAGTCTTTTGTTAATTGAGGATATTGTGCATCAAACTGCTGCTCAACTTGGTTTTGTTGCTGGAGTAAGTGTAGCAGAGGCAATAAAACAATTTATAAAAGATGAAAAGCAAACAAACAATATTGTGAGCTTAAAATGGCCAAACGATATTTTGCTCAGAGGAGAAAAAAGCTCTGGAGTTTTGCTTGAGATTTTAAAATTGTCATCACAACAATATGCCTTGGTTATTGGTATTGGAATAAATGTGAAATATAATTATGAAAACGCACTCTATCCCACTTCAAGTTTAAAGAATATTGGTTTGCATATTGAAGCAGAACAATTATTTACGGTTTTGACGGAGTATTTTTCTAAAAACTATCTCCTTTGGAAACAATCAGGAGGACGCAATATAATTCGCGAAAAGTGGCTTTTATACTCTGCTCATCTTGGGCAGCATGTCAAAATAATCAATGATGAAAAAGTCATCGAGGGTATTTTTGATGGTCTTGATAGTGATTTTAACTGCATCATAAAACAAAATAATGGTCAAACAGCCATTATAACAGCTGGGGATGTTCATTTTGGTTCAGCTGCTTCTGCTCATGCAAATCGTATTAATTGATAAAGTTTTATTTCATCATCAGATTATCTTAATGATTTAGGAGATGTTTATGGTTGCGGCCAACGAGAATGAATTTGTTTTTTTACCTTTAGGAGGAGTAGGTGAAATAGGGATGAATCTCGCTGCTTATGGATTTGGTCCTGAAAATTTTCGTGAATGGTTGCTTGTTGATATGGGAGTTAGTTTTGCTGGACCTGAATTACCGGGAGCAGATCTTGTTTTGCCTGATATTCGTTTTCTAGAAAGTGAAAAACACAATATTCATGGTCTTGTTTTAACACATGCTCATGAAGATCATTATGGGGCCGTTCTTGATTTATGGCCAAAGTTACAGGTTCCAATTTACTGTACGCCTTTTACGGCAGGATTATTGGAAAGTAAAAGGCAAGCAGATTTTGAATCTCAAAAAAATTCACTCAATATTTTTCAAGCTGGTGATTGTTTTCAGGTAGGTTCCTTTGCTGTAGAGGCTATAGCCGTTAACCATTCAATACCAGAAGCTGTCTCTTTAGCAATTACAACCTCTTTGGGGACTGTGATTCATACTGGTGATTGGAAAATCGATCATACCCCTTCACTCGGGGCTGTAACCGATGAAAAAAGATTTCGTGCTTTAGGCAAAAAAGGTGTTTTAGCATTACTTTGTGATTCCACAAATGCGTGTCGGGATGGTATATCTCCATCAGAGCAGCAGGTTCAAACCAGTCTTTCTGAAATTATTTTGAAAGCTAAAGGGCGCGTTGCGATAGCAACTTTTGCTTCTAATATTGGTCGGATACGTTCTATTGCTCTTGCCGCTGAAGCTTCTGGGCGTAAGGTACTTGTCATTGGGCGTTCCCTTAAGCGAAGTATTATGGTTGCACAAGAGCTTGGTTATATGAATGGTTTAGCGCCATTTGTAACAGAAGATGATTATGGTTACATCCCGCGAAAAGATCTTGTTTTAATCGTCACAGGAAGCCAAGGTGAGCCGTGTGCTGCTTTGGCTAAACTTTCACGTGATGGAATGAGGAATATTGCACTCTCCGCTGGTGATACCGTTATTTATTCATCACGAAGTATTCCAGGAAACGAAAAATCTATTCTTGAGGTACAAAATCGTTTCATTGATTTGGGTATTGAAATTATTACGAATGAAGATGCTCTTGTTCATGTTTCAGGTCATCCCCGTCGTTCAGAACTTTTACAGATGTATGATTGGATAAAGCCACAGATACTTGTTCCTGTACATGGGGAAGCAATGCATCTTAAGACTCACGCAACTTTAGCCCGTCAAGCAGGTATTCAAACTGTTATGGATATCAGAAATGGCTATATGTTACGTCTCGCACCAAAGCCTGTAAAAGTTGTTGATCAAGTTCCTGTTGGACGTATCTATAAGGATGGTTGCCTAATTGGGGATGAAGATGAATTAGGGATTCGTGAACGCCGCAAACTCAGTTATGCTGGTCATGTTACTATTTCTCTCCATATAAATAATAAGTATGAATTATTGGGGGATATCGGTCTATCAACATTCGGGTTACCTGAAAATAATGGAAAAGGGGAGAGTTTGAAAGATATTCTTTTAGATATTGTAGAAAATACAGTTTATAACATCCCACGGCTAAAACGGAACAATAATGAACTTATTCGAGAGGCAACACGACGTGCAGTAAGAGCAGCTGTTCATGAGATTTGGCAAAAAAAACCTATCTGTACAGTTTTTTTACATCGGTCAAAATAAAGAATTTTCCTATTACGTTATTTAAAGAGAAAAGCATTTTTATTTTATTGCTAAATAAGAAAAATAGAGAATAGAGCACAATAAATTTTGAAACAATAAGATCGTTATATTTGCAAGTATTCAGAATGCGGCTATAGATGAATGGAGGGTGTGTTAAATTGTTTCAATATGGTAGATCTGATTAGGAGTTAATTATTTCAATGCGTCTTTCTCAATATTTCCTTCCCCTGTTAAAAGAGAATCCTAAAGAAGCAGAAATTGTTTCTCATCGTTTTATGTTGCGTGCTGGGATGATTCGACAGCAAACATCAGGAATTTATTCTTGGCTTCCTTTGGGAAAAAAAGTGCTTGATAAAGTTTGTAAAATTATTCGTGAGGAGCAAGAACGCGCTGGTGCAATAGAAGTATTGATGCCTACAATTCAATCTGCTGATCTTTGGCGTGAAAGCGGTCGCTATGATGATTATGGTTTGGAAATGCTCCGCATTAAAGATCGTCAAAAACGTGATTTACTTTATGGTCCAACCAATGAAGAGATGGTAACAGATATTTTTCGCTCTTATGTTCGTTCTTATAAAGATCTTCCGCTTAATTTGTATCATATTCAATGGAAATTTCGTGATGAAATTCGTCCACGTTTTGGTGTGATGCGGGCACGAGAATTTTTAATGAAAGATGCTTATTCTTTTGATCTTGATTATGAAGGTTCTAAAACATCTTATAACCGTATGTTTGTTGCTTATTTACGCACTTTTTTTCGTCTTGGTTTAAAAGCAATTCCCATGCGTGCTGACACAGGTCCCATTGGGGGGGAGCTCAGTCATGAATTTATCATTTTGGCTGAAACGGGAGAGAGCGCTATCTTCTGTGATAGACAATTTCTTGAACTTACCGTTCCCCATAGTTCAATCGATTTCAGTGATAAAGCTGTTTTAGATGATATCGTTAAACAGTGGACATCTTTTTATGCAGCGACAGAAGAAATGCATGAAGAAGAGGAATGGGCTAAAATTTCTGAGAATAATCGTCTTTCAGCGCGTGGTATTGAGGTTGGGCATATTTTCCACTTTGGTACTAAATATTCCGCTCCAATGGGAGCAAAAGTTATGGGACAAGATGGAAAAGAGCATGTGGTCTCTATGGGATCTTATGGTATTGGGCCTTCGCGTCTTGTTGCGGCCGCTATTGAGGCTTCTCATGATGAAAATGGTATTATTTGGCCAAAGTCGATGGCACCGTTCGATTTTGGGATTATCAATATGAAGCCTGATGATGAAAAATGCACACAGGCATGTGAGTTTCTCTATCAGGGATTAAAGAAGGTTGGTTTTGATCCGTTATTAGATGATAGAAATGAACGTCCTGGATCAAAATTTGCAACAATGGATTTGATTGGTTTGCCAACGCAAATCATTGTTGGTCCTAACAGCATTGCACAAAATGAAGTTGAAATTAAAGATCGCAAAACAGGTGTAAAAAAATCTCTAAAGGTTGAAGATGTACTCAGCCAACTTTCTATAATTTAATAGGAAATATTATGAAGAGGCTGAAAAACAAATGCTTTTCATCTTATGAGTGGATGATCGCTTTTCGTTATATGATTCCGAATAAAAAACATGTCGTTGCCTCTGTTATTTCAATTATTTCTCTTATTGGGATTATGTTGGGCGTATTTGCTCTGGTTGTTGTTATGGCGGTGATGAATGGCTTTCGTACAGAACTTCTCAATCGTATTCTTGGTATGAATGGACATCTTATTGTTCAAACAGTTGATTCTGGTTTTTCTGATTATAAGACTCTTATTTCTTCTTTAGAAACTACAAACGGTGTGAAGTTTGCTTTACCTGTTATTGAAGGTCAAGCGCTTGTTCAAGGTGAAGTTCAAGGTGGCTCTGGCGCGTTAGTTCGTGGTATGCGCAAACAAGATCTAGAAAAGCTTAAAACAGTCTCTCAAAACATTAAATTAGGATCGATTTCTCGGTTTGATCAACAAGAAGGTGTTGCAATTGGAAGTGGCTTAGCAGAAAAATTAGGACTGACAGTTGGAAGAGATATTCGTATTATTACTCCAGATGGTGATGAGACTCCTTTTGGCGTTACTCCGCGCGTGAAAGCTTATAAAGTCGTTGCTATTTTTGAAGTTGGTATGTCTGAATATGATTCAATATTTATCTTTATGCCTCTTCATGAAGCACAAATGTTTTTTAATTTAGGAGATAAGGTTCAGTCTTTAGAGTTATTTCTAAATAATCCTGATGCAGTTGATCAAATAAAACCCGTTGTAGAAAAAGCAGTTGATCAACAGGTTTATTTAATTGATTGGCGTACACGCAATCAGGCTTTTTTTTCAGCTTTACAAATTGAACGAAATGTTATGTTTTTTATTCTTTCTCTGATCGTTCTTGTTGCTGCTTTAAATATTATTTCAGGGCTGATTATGCTTGTAAAAGATAAAAGTCATGATATTGCAATTTTACGCACGATGGGGGCGCAACAGAGTGCGATTTTGCGTATATTTATCATTACAGGAATGATGATTGGTTTTATTGGAACGATATTGGGGTTAGTTTTAGGTGTTATCGCGACCGCGAATATTAATCATATCCAAGACTTTATCTCTTGGTTATTTAATGTCGACGTTTTTAATCCTCAACTTTATTTTTTAACAAAATTGCCGGCACAAATTGAGTGGAAACAGACCGTCTTGGTTGCTGTGATGGCTTTATTCTTGTCATTTCTTGCTGCTCTCATTCCGGCATGGCGTGCTGCTAAGCTAGATCCCGTACAAGCTTTGAGGTATGAATAATGACAGCTATTTTAGAGCTTGTAGAGATTGAAAGACGCTTTTTCGAGGGGCATAAGCCGCTCATTGTTTTAGATAAAGCGAATTTTATTCTTAATCGTGGAGAGCTTGTCGCACTTGTTGCACCATCTGGTGCTGGAAAATCAACACTTCTTCATATTGCTGGATTATTAGAAAAACCAACCGCTGGTGATGTGATGTTACGGGGTGTTTCTTGTGCAAAGCGTTCTGATAGTGAGCGAACAGCTATAAGACGAAATGATATTGGTTTTGTTTATCAATTTCATCATTTACTTCCAGAGTTTACGGCGTTAGAAAATGTCATGATACCGCAAATGATAGCAGGATTAAAAAAATCCATAGCAGAAGATCGTGCGCGTAAATTATTAACGTATCTGCGTATTTCTCATCGTGCTAACCATCGTCCCTCAGAGTTATCGGGAGGAGAACAACAACGTGTTGCTATTGCACGTGCAGTAGCAAATGGCCCTTCGGTTCTTTTGGCTGATGAACCTACAGGAAATCTTGATCCAGTAACTTCAGCTTATGTTTTTCAAGCTTTATCTATCCTTGTTCGTCAGTCTGGTCTTTCTGCTCTTATTGCAACACATAATTACGCTTTGGCTAAGCAAATGCATCGTCGAATTACACTTAAAGAACAAAAAATTATAGAACTTCCTTAAAGCAATGTATAAAATTTATACGAATAATTGAATAGTTTATATTACTTTATTCAAGGAGATTTTTTATGACAGTTTTTGCCGTTGACAAAAATCAATTAGATGCTCGTCGTCGTCGATTGATTTTTCGTGCATGGCATCGCGGTATTCGTGAAATGGATCTCATTTTTGGACATTATGTTGATGCTCATATCATTGAGATGAATGATAAAACGCTCTCTGAGCTTGAGTATATTATGTCTTTTGATGATCGTGATTTACTCACATGGATTACTGGAGAAATTTTGCCCCCCTCTGAAGTTGATAGTCCACTTTTCCGTGATATTGCCAATTATCGTACTTGCTTAAGTTATTAATCCCGATGCCTATATTTAAAAAAATTGTTATTCCCAAAAATAATTCTGTTCGTATGATTTTAGATGGCGTTACTGATGGATTTGAAGCCTTTGCGCTTGCTAAATTAAGTTCAGAAATTGCACAAGGTAAACCGCTCATCTATGTTATCCGTGACGGAACAAAAATTGCGCATTTACAACAAGTTTTAAATTTTATTGAACCCAATTTACCCGTACTTCAATTTCCTGCATGGGATTGTTTGCCTTATGATCGTGTGTCACCAGGAATTGCTGTTATGGCACGTCGACTATCAACATTGGCACACATAGCAAATTTACGGAAAGATCCACATCCTGCAATTATATTAACAACAGCAAATGCAATTATGCAAAAGTTGCCTCCTCGTGAAATGATAAAAGCTCAGCTTATTCACGCATGTGTTGGCCAACGCAATAACATGGGAAATCTTATTCAATTCCTAGAAACCAATGGTTTTGAACGCGTTACAGTTGTCCGTGATGTTGGTGAGTTTGCTGTAAGAGGAGGAATACTTGATATCTTTTCTCCGATGGATGTTGAACCTTTACGCCTTGATTTTTTTGGAGATACCCTAGAAAGTATCCGCGTATTTGATCCAGAAAGTCAAAGGACAACAGGCCAAAAAACTGAACTTTTATTACAGGCAATGAGTGAGGTTGTTCTTACACCAGAACGTATCAGTCGTTTTAAAAGCAATTATACCCGTACATTTGGTGTATCACAAAAAAATAACATGCTTTATGAAGCAATTTCTCAAGGACGGCGTTTTGCCGGTATGGAACATTGGCTTCCATTTTTTTATGAAAACCTTGATAGCTTTTTTGATCATTGTGGCAACTTACCGATAGTTTTTGAGCATCTTATAGAAGAAGTCTTCATTGAGCGCTATCGCCTTATTGAAGACTATTATAATGCGCGTAAAGAGCGCGAAAATGATAAAGAAATTTCTACTTCTTATCATCCAATAGACCCTAGTCTTCTTTATTTAACGCTAGAGCGTGTTTTGGAATGTGTGCAACAATCTTCACAGCGTATTGATTTTTCACCTTTTAATATTCCACAAAGTTTGGAACAAACAGTTATTCACACCAATGTTAAACAGGGATATGATTTTGTAAAAGAGCGTAATGCGCAAGAAAAAAATGTTTTTTCAAATGTTATTGATCATATCGCCTCTTTACGCACTGCTGGCAAAAAAGTACTTTTAGCGTGTTGGAGTGAAGGGTCTCTCAATCGTTTGATACAAGTTCTTGATGAGCATGGATTGAAAAAAATAGATGTTGTAAAATCCTTGCAAACTGTCAAAGCAACACCACGAGATCATATATTAGCAGCTGTTATCATGATAGAACATGGTTTTGAGGCTGAAGATTTAGCTATTATAGCAGAGCAGGATATCCTAGGTGATCGCTTCATCAGATCACCAAAGCGGCGTAAGAATAATACAAATTTTATTTCTGAAATTTCTGCTTTAAATTCTGGTGATATTGTTGTGCATATCGACCATGGTATTGGCCAATTTGTTGGTCTTAAAACCATCACAACCACTGGAATTTTACGAGATTGCCTTGAAATTAAATATGCTGGAGGTGATTTACTTTTTTTACCTGTTGAAAATATTGAGCTTCTCTCACGTTATGGCTCAGAAGGAACAGAGGTAACTTTAGATAAATTAGGGGGTGTTGCTTGGCAAGCACGTAAAGCGCGGCTTAAAAAACATTTATTGGAAATGGCAGGGCAATTAATCCGTATAGCTGCAGAGCGTATGACTCGTGCTGCGCCTGCTTTACTTCCACCAATTGGACCATTTGATGAGTTTGTTGCTTGCTTTCCCTATGAAGAAACGGAAGATCAAATGAATGCAATTGATGCTGTTCTGGATGATCTAGCCTCAGGCAAGCCGATGGATCGCTTGATATGCGGTGATGTTGGTTTTGGAAAAACTGAAGTAGCCATTCGAAGTGCTTTTGTTGCAGCATTAAATGGATATCAGGTTGCGGTTGTTGTACCAACAACTTTGCTTTCACGTCAACATTACAAAACATTTATTTCGCGTTTTCAAGGATTACCAGTTAAAATTGGACATGCTTCGAGGCTTGTAAAAGCGAAAGAACTTGCACGAGTAAAAAAAGGTGTTTCAGATGGTACAATCGATATTGTCATTGGAACCCATGCATTATTAAGTGGTGCAGTTAATTTTTTACGGTTAGGCCTTCTTATCATTGATGAAGAACAGCATTTTGGTGTCAAACACAAAGAGCGTTTAAAAGAGCTTAAAAGTGATATTCATGTTCTCACACTTTCAGCAACTCCCATACCACGCACTTTAGGGTTAGCTTTATCGGGTGTACGTGAACTTTCATTGATAACAACCCCCCCCATTGATAGAATGGCGGTTCGTACTTTTATTTCACCATTTGATGCACTTGTTATACGAGAGACCCTGCTTCGAGAATATTATCGTGGTGGACAAAGTTTCTATGTTTGTCCTCGTATTTCTGATCTGGCTTTTGTAGAAGAATATCTCAAAACACATGTGCCAGAACTGAAATTCGTTGTGGCTCATGGACAAATGCCGGCTGGACAACTTGATGATATCATGAATGCATTTTATGATGGGCAATATGATGTGCTACTCTCAACAACCATTATTGAATCGGGGCTTGATATTCCAACAGCCAATACTCTAATTGTGCATCGTGCTGAGATGTTTGGCCTTTCTGCCCTTTATCAGTTACGTGGTAGGGTAGGGCGTTCAAAACAACGTGCTTATGCTCTCTTTACATTTCCTGCTGGTAAAGTCTTAACAGCTGCTGCCGATCGCCGTCTTAAAGTTTTACAATCTCTTGACACCTTAGGGGCCGGTTTTCAATTGGCAAGCCATGACATGGATATCCGCGGTTCAGGCAATTTTTTAGGTGAAGAGCAATCGGGGCATATCAAAGAAGTTGGATTTGAACTCTATCAAAAAATGCTTGAAGAAGCTATTGCTGAATTAAAAGATGGAGAGCTAAATGAAGATAAGCAATGGTCTCCTCAAATTTCTCTTGGTACAACAGTGATGATACCAGAAAGTTTCGTGCCTGACTTATCATTACGTATGGGACTTTATCGTCGTTTAACAGAACTTGATGATTTAGAACAAATTGATGAATTTGCAGCGGAGTTAATTGATCGCTTTGGTCCTTTACCCATTGAGGTTCAACACCTTCTTAAAGTCTTTTATATCAAAACATTGTGTCGAAAAGCGCATGTAGAGAAATTAGATACAGGACCAAAGGGGATTGTTATACAGTTTCGTAATAACTATTTCGCAAATAGTGTTGCTCTTGTTCAGTGGGTTGGAAAACAAGGTTCGATGGCAAAAATTCGTCCAGATCAAAGTATCGCTCTTATTCGTGATTGGTCCACAGCGGATGAAAGGCTTGTTGGAGCAGCGAATATTATGACACAGCTTGTCGAAATGGCAGAACAACATTCTGTTTAAAAAATATCTTTATTATTTCAGAGCTATTACTTATTTTTATAAAATTCTTATATAAAAACAATTATTTATTGATTTTATATAAGAATAAAATTTATTGATTTTATATAAGAATAAAATTTAAGTTTATAATAAAGAACCATTTATATATTTATTTGGTTTTTATTATACACGTATTGATATAATTAAGAAAATAGATTAGATTGTTTAACTCCAATAAATAGCACTTATCATATAATAAGCTAATAAGCTTCTGTAAATTTTTTAGAAAGAAAAAATTTGGTAAAGATAACATGCTTTCTTCATTACAAAAGTGTCTAACTATCGTTTTTTTATTACTCACTTTGATATATGGCGTAAAAAACGCTCACGCTGAGTTATCTTCTGATGAACAATACCAACATTTAAAAAACAAAAGAAAGAATATTAAAGAGAGCATACAATTTATTGAAGAAAGTATGTCTCATTTGAACATTTGGGAAAAAAATATTTCTAAAGCAGAGTACTATGAGCGTTTGCAGGAACGGAATAAGCTATACAAAAAACTGAAAACTCTGAAGAATGAATATTATAATCTTGGTTCGAAATTACAGGATCTAGCTGAAAAAAAACAAAAAATTATCTTTAGAATACATATAGCGAGAGAGTACGAAGTAGGGGAGTATGAAGAAAAGTTGATTAAAACAAAAGATTATTTAAAAAAAACTCAAATATTTAATGAATGGGGAATGAATGAGAAAAGTGGAGGTGATGATGAGATAATGAAAAATTATCTCATGTTTATTATTGCTTGCAACACGTTAGCGGATATATTGCAGAGTGATATAGGTGCTATTTTGCGCAAAGATTTTGATTGGAAAGATAAAGATTTTAGTTGGGCTAAAGGCGCAAATAATTCAATAAGTCCTAGTTTAGTCAGGGATATTAAAGAATTACTAACAGATGGCTCTTATAGTTATGAAAAACAAATATTTGACGATATAAAAAATAGTCTTACAAAAGATAATTTGTTTGTTAAAAATGCACCTGAGCTTTGTAGAACCATTAAAGAAGTACATAATATAATGCTGCCAAACAAGAAAAAGAATATTATAGATCGTATGCGTTCTCATGTTAAAGAATTATTCAATTAAAAAGTATTGTTTGATTTATGTTGAATTATATTCAAAATAGAAAAATACTTAATTTTTCTTAACAGTATAATTTAGAAAATTCATAAAAAATAATGCCATAAGAATATCCAATTAAAAATTTTCTCATATAAATACAGATAAATTAAGATTATATAATAAATAATATTTAAAATATGTTAGTAAAATATATTTTATTTTTTTGTTTTTAATATTAATTTATAATAAAGTAATTTTATGTATATAAGATATTATATATTGTTATTATCATATAATATTTATTATATATATTAAATAATAAACTCATATATCTTTTTTATGTTTTCTTTTTATGCATAATTTTTTGTGTTTGTAGTTTTTTATTTTTATCTGATTAATTATTTTAATGACGATACATCTCATATCATAAATCTTGTTTCATTGATACGATAAGAGAAATATTTATAGCTCTAAGTTGTGTTATATACAGAAACAAAATGATATTTTGAATTCATTTTTTTAAAAACTTAAATCATTAACGATTTATATCTTTGATGTTGTGAAAGATGAAAAGAATTTACAATTTAGCAGCTTCTTTTATTTGAGAAATAACTTAAAATAAATTGATAAAAGCTATATTTTTATTCACGTTGTAAAGCTGAGAGATGATATTTGTACAGAGGTACAATAATGGGTGTTTAATATATGAGCATAAATTTATTATGGCTTTGGGCACGTAAAATAATTCATAGGGGGTATTTTTATTCTTTTGTTTAGTAGTTTTATCTATAAAACTAATTCCGCTTATGATGTACAAGTGGAGAAATTTTATTGATTCAATAATAAGAGAGATTCGCGCTATTAGGATCTTTCGCACAATATAGAAAAAAGATAAATTATTATTATAAATTAATATGTTATTATATTTTAAGGAAGTTTATTATAAATAAAATATTTTCAGCAGTCATAGATTTTTTCTCTAAGAAAATGTGTTGTTTAATTAAGAAAAAGCGCTTCTTTAGTAGCGTATTTTTAAACTAAACTGTTTAGTTAAACGCTATAGAATATAAAATTTTTTATTACAAAAACGTATCACCATTGTTTTGTAAACAAGGGCAGAAATTTTAGACAATCAGTGGTTTAATTCATCAAATGTTTCAATAATATCATAGATGATTTTGTTTTTGTGTATCATACAAGGCACATAAGGAAAACAGTAAAATTTATCTGATATTTTGGAGCTTCATGCATTGCAACACCTGTTTCTAAGGTTCTATGAGCTTAACACGAAGAGTAATAAATGTAAAAAGTTTAATTAGTAAGTTTTTTAGAGTAGTATTAGAGTTTATTTTAATTAATATTGCAATATTGATTCGTTTGTGTAATCTTAGTTTAAATGCACAGAGGTGTTTTATGGATAGATTGCATCAAATACCAATGTGATGAAGAGGGGAAATGATATGAGTGTATAAAATTAGAATGGCTCGTCGTATTTTTTCTCTAAATTTGACTTTTTTTTTTATATTGAAGTAAAAATAGTAAAATTAATTGTTATTTCATTATAAGTTAATAAATTAAGTTGGAATTATATTTAATATTTTTTTGAAGTTACTTAAAAGCGCGTTGAAAGGATTAACTTAATCATGTCGCATAAAAATGTTTATTCTGCTGTTTCAGTATTAGTTGGAGCCGCTGCCCTTTTTCTTATAGCTGGTATTTCTGCAAATGCGCAAACTTTATCACAAGGTTGGTACAAAGTTTGCAGTAAGCAGCATGATGTTGATATTTGTAATACAATGAATACTGTATTATCGAATACGGGACAACCTTTAACGGCTTTTAATCTTGTTGAAATAAAAGGGAAGCAAAATGAAAAACGTATAGGCATTCAAGTGCCGACAGGTCGTTTTTTGCCAGAAGGTGTTCATATTAAAATTGGTGATGATTTCTCTAAAAAAATCCCTTATGTGATTTGTAATGGACCAAGTTGTATTGCCAATGATGTTTTAGATGATAAGCTTATAGCAGCTATGAAAAGTGGTACAAAAATGGTTGTAACCACAGTTAATTTCCGTGGTTCAGCTAATCCTATTGAATTTTCTCTGAATGGATTTACAGCAGCCTATACCGGTCCTGGTATGGAAGAAAAAGATTTTCAACAAGAACAAATAAAGCTGCAGCAAGCTATTCAATCAAAACAAAAAGAAATTGAAGAGCGTATGCGTGCTGAGCAAGAAAAAGCAAAACAAAAGTAATAAAACCACACCATAAAATTTGGTCAAAACGTTTTCTATAATTGTTTATTTGAACCGCCACAGTTTTCTGTGGCGGTTTTTTAAAATCCTTAATTTTTCGAAAGAATTCTGCGTTTCCACCAACCAATACGTTCAGTTTTGGAAGAATCATTAGGCGTTGATGAAATAACAACGGGTTGATTAATTGTTTCTTCAATTTGGGAAGGAGAGGTTTCGATAATTTCCTCCATCTCGATTACAGTTTCTTGCTCTAATATTTTTTGTACTTGCGTTGTCTCTTTAGAAGATGATTTTTTACGTGTTCCACGTGTTGATTTTTTACTCTTTTCAAGAGCTTTATCTTCTACCTCATGAATAGATTTGTCTGCTTTTTTTGTTTTAGTTTTACGCACCGAACTGGTTGTAGGTTTTTCTTCAAGAGATTTTTGTTCTGCAATATTTTGATCATTCTCTAAAGAAAGTTGATTTTCTATTACTTTTGAAGAACGTGTTTTACGTTTTTTAGGTTTAATACTTGTATCATTTTTTTCAGATTCACTCTGTTGTTGTATACCTAGAGCTTGTGTATTATTTTTTGTTTCTTCAAGTTCAAAAGATTTAGCAGATGAAACACGACGTTTGCGATGCGCTGCTTTAATTTCTGCTAAAGCTTGCTTAGCAAAATCTCCCACTGGTTCTGCATAAGGAACGCGAATCTGATGAAAACTATTATCTTGATTGCGTCGACCACCACGACGTCCTCGACGACGTCCTCGATGATAAGAATCATCATTCAAGGTATCTTCTTTTTTATGAACGTTGGAGAGAGAATGATCAGTAATTTCACCGTGACGATTTTTGCGCCGACGCTTTTGGTTTGTTTCAATGGGAGATGGATTTTCAATAGATTCACTCTTTATGAAAACAGAATCTTCAATTTCTTGCTTATTATCACCTTCCAATGAAGATTGAGAAATTCTCTCTGCTATTGAGCCTTTAGAAATAACAAGATGTTGTGTTCCAATACTATCATCTGCTTCAATACTAATATTAAGTTTAAAGCGAGCTTCTAAATTAACAAGAATATTGCGTTTATGATTTAATACATAAAGCGCAGTTGCTACGGGAGTGCGCACGATAATATTATGTTGCGAATTATGAAGAAGATATTCTTCAATTGAGCGCATGACATGTAACGCAATTGATGATTCAGAACGTATAGTTCCTGTTCCTGCGCAATGTGGGCATGGCTGTGTCGTACTTTCTAAAACCGATATGCGAATACGTTGACGACTCATTTCTAAAAGGCCGAAGTGTGAAATATGACCAACTTGAATACGAGCACGATCGTTTTTTAAACAATCTTTTAATTTTTTTTCGACAAGCTTCACATTACGTTCTTCAAGCATATCGATAAAATCAATCACAATTAAACCAGCAAGGTCACGCAAGCGTAATTGACGCGCGACTTCTTCAGCAGCTTCAAGGTTAGTTTGTAAGGCTGTCTTTTCGACAGAGAATTCTTTTGTAGAGCGGCCAGAATTTACGTCAATAGCAACAAGTGCTTCTGTTTGATTAATAACAAGATAACCACCAGATTTTAAAGAAACTTGTGGTTGCAACATTTTATCAAGTTGAATTTCAATATTATTTCTTGCAAAAATGGGCGTAGGATCACGGTAAGGTTGCACAACTTTTGCATGACTTGGCATGAGCATACGCATAAAGTCTTTCGCTTCACGATATCCTTGGTCTCCAGATACAAGAATTTCACTAATGTTCTTATTGTAAAGATCTCGTATAGAACGCTTGATGAGATTGCTTTCTTCATGGACAAGGCATGGCGCCGTTGACTCGAGTGTCAAAGTGCGAATAGTATCCCATAACCGCATAAGATATTCATAATCACGTTTAATTTCAGCTTTTGTTCTATTGGCACCAGCGGTTCGTAAGATAACTCCCATACCTTTTGGAACGGCTAATTCTTTTACGATTTCTTTAAGACGCTTACGGTCTTGTACGTTCGTAATTTTTCGTGAAATACCACCACCACGTGCTGTGTTGGGCATTAGAACAGAGTAACGACCAGCTAGAGATAGATATGTTGTAAGGGCAGCACCTTTATTACCACGCTCTTCTTTGATAACTTGTACCAACAAAATTTGACGTCGTTTAATGACTTCTTGAATTTTATACTGGCGTCCTTGTTTTCTTTGATAAATCGGGAGCTCTTCACGGATGTCCTCAGCACCGACCATTTCAATCTCATCATAAGAGATATTGGCATTTAATGCTTCTTCTGTATTATCAATTATTGTCGCTTCAGATGTGATATCATTTTCAATATCGGCTGCTATAACATTGTTTTTTTCACTTTTTTTTGTTCTTCTGGAGCGTTTTTTATTTTTAGTTGCTTCTTCCGTAAAGGTATCTATAGAATTTTCTCCTACAGCTTCTTTTTCTTCTTCTTCAAGAAGAGCAAGGCGATCAGCAATAGGAATTTGATAATAATCAGGATGAATTTCAGAAAATGTTAAAAAACCATGTCGGTTTCCACCATATTCAACAAAAGCTGCTTGGAGAGACGGTTCTACACGCGTAATACGTGCGAGATAAATATTCCCCTTGAGCTGTTTTCTATGTTCTGATTCAAAATCAAGTTCTTCAATTTTGTTGCCGTGAACAACAACAACACGTGTTTCCTCCGGATGGGAGGCATCTATAAGCATTTTGTTTGACATAAGTTAATATCCTGAAGGCGACATGCACAATTTTATTCAAACGAATGCTATAACTATTCGTAAACATAAAAGGCTGTCTGCCATAAAAGGGAGGTACCAGAAAAACAGGACGGAACACCACGTGCAAAGGCATGACTGCATTTACACCATTTCTCATCATTATTTCCATCTGTTTTTTATGACTCATATTTCTTAAAAGTCTCCGGTAAAATAATCTTTAAAACAGTTCGGATATCCGAACCAACGAATCTTAAGTAATGCAATCCTAATGTTACAACATAGAAATTTTTCATCCATAAAAAAGTCTCAACGCATAATAGACAAAAAACCCCTAAAGACAACTTAATATGAGTTGTAGATAATTTAGATGACTATTATCAGCTAGGAAGCATAAATATTCTTTTATGTTGATATCATGCGTTTGGCAAGTAACAATGTAAATTTGGCAAGTAACAATGTAAATCATGTATAATTATAATATCTTTATGACCTTAATTCCATTTTGAGGTGTTTATTTAGCTTTTATTGAAAAATGGAGATAAATTGGTGTATCGTTTTATGTAACCAAGATAAATTATTACAAAGGTAATGTAGAGTATTTTGCTTATGATAAAAGTTTTTTTTACCAAAAAGCTGAAAACAGCTTATGGGGATGTTATTGTGCTCGTCACATACTTTTTATTATCTTTTTTGCTACTCCAAACTAGTGTTCAAGCCGCAGATCCTCTGAGACTTATTAATTTTCGAACCATTGGTGATAGTGTTCATACGCGTATTATTGCGGTTTTTAATTCAAAACCAAATGTTCGTTTACAGATTTTGGACAGGCCCGCACGTTTGGTTATCAATTTACCTACAATTGACTTTTCGATGCAAAATACGCCTTTAAAGAAACGGAATACATTATCCGTTATGCTTTCAGATGTGCGTTATGCTTTCTCTGACATACAGACTTCACGCATTATTTTGACAAGTAAAACGGCTTTTGTGGTTGAAAAAAATGTCGTAAAAAAATTAAATAATGGTTTATGGCAGTTGCTGATTGATATTCGTAAAAGTACACAAGAAAAATTTGATGAGATATTAAAAAAACAGCAAAGAAGCAATTTTGATACAAAAACACAGTTAATGCCAGCATATAATTTCCGTGTTGTTCTTGATCCTGGTCATGGTGGTATTGATGGTGGTGCACGGGGTGTTACTGGAATTTTAGAAAAAGATGTGACTTTAGACTTTGCGCGTGCATTGCGAGACGAATTACAAAAGGATTCTCATATTACCGTTGCTTTAACACGAGATTCCAATATTTTTTTAAGACTAAGTGAAAGAGTTAAAAAAGCGCAAGAGTTTGATGCTGATCTTTTTATATCTATTCACGCGGATACGATTGATCTACATTCTCTTCGCGGTGCCACAGTGTATACCATATCAGACAAAGCCTCTGATGCCATTGCAAAATCTTTAGCTGAAAATGAAAATAAAGTTGATTTGCTTGATGGTTTGCCTGCAGATGAAACGCTCGAAGTTACAGATATTTTGATGGATCTTACACGACGTGAAACACATACATTTTCGGTTAATTTTGCAAATAGTGTTATTTCAAGTTTATCAAAGAATCATATTAACTTGATTAATAACCCACATCGGTACGCTAATTTTCAAGTTTTAAGAGCTTCAGATATACCCTCAGTCTTGATAGAGATAGGTTATTTATCCAATAAAGAGGACGAAAAGTTATTAAATGATCCTCATTGGAGAAAACAAATGGCAGCCTCTATTGCTCATTCTATTCGTCAATTTGCTGATTATAGGCAGAAAATGATACAGCCTCTTTAAATTTGTGAGAAAATAGAGTATCAATAGGGGCTTCTAGTGTACCCTAGTATAAATAAAAGATAGAAAACAATTTCTCTTGATCTCAATCTTGTGGTGTTATCCACTTGGTGTGTTTGAAGTATAACGTATTTTTTCTTTGATTAATTCTTAAGAAAGCGATAGCCGTTTTTATGATGATTTTTTTAAGATATCTTCTTCGTTTTTTTGTTGCTATTGGACTTTGTGGTGCAATAATGTGGGGTGTTATGACCAGTGGTCAAGCAAATGCGCTTCCTGATTATGAAGTTCTTTCACTTTATGAGCCGCCAGTAATGACCCGCGTCCATGCTTCTGATGGTCGTCTTATGGCAGAGTTTGCAACAAAACACCGTCTTTATTTGCCGATTCAATCAATACCAAAGCTTGTTATAGATGCTTTTGTTTCGGCTGAAGACAAGAATTTTTATCATCATTTTGGTTTAGATCCCGAAGGGCTTTCTCGCGCTTTGATCAATAATATTCGTAATATTGGTTCTGGAAGACGTCCAGAGGGTGCATCAACTATAACGCAACAAGTCGCTAAAAACTTCCTTTTAAGTTCAGAAACAACGTTAGAACGTAAATTTAAGGAAGCTATTTTAGCAATGCGTATTGAGAAAACTTATTCAAAAGATCATATTCTCGAGCTTTACCTCAATGAAATTTATCTGGGTCGTGGCACTTATGGTATAGCAGCAGCTTCTTTGACTTATTTTAATAAATCCGTTAATGATCTGACGTTAGAACAATGTGCTTATTTGGCTGCTCTTCCAAAAGGACCAGCAAATTATGATCCATTTAAGAATACACAACGTGCTATTGAACGGCGTAATTGGGTTATAGACCGTATGATTGCAAATGGATATGTAACGCGTGAACAAGGTGAAAAAGCGAAAGCTAAACCTTTAGGAGCGACAATACGTGGGAGTGATAGCTATGTTTTTGCGGCTGATTATTTTACTGAAGAAGTGCGGCGTCGTTTAATACATCGCTATGGGGCTAAAACACTTTATGAAGGTGGGCTTTCCATTCGTACAACGCTTGATCCGCATTTACAACTTATTGCACGACGTGCTTTGCACAATGGATTAATTAGATTTGATCATGCGCAAGGATGGCGTGGAGCTTATGCGCATATTGATGAGAAAGGTGATTGGGGGACAGAACTTGCAAATATCACAGGGCTAAGTGATGTTCCTGAATGGCGTTTAGCTGTTGTTCTTTCTACTAATCCCAACAAAGTAGAGATTGGTTTACAGCCACAGCACGAAGCTTCAGGTATATTATCCCCAAAACGGGAAATTGCTGTTTTATCTGAAGCTGATTCAAAATGGGCTCTCCATGTTGTAAAAGAAAATGGTTATCGAAAAACTGTTCAGAACTTATCTCATGTTCTGCAAGTTGGGGATGTCATTTTTGTTGAAAAACTATCCAATACAAACAACACTTATCGTTTACAACAAATTCCAAAGGTTGAAGGTGCAATTGTTGCTATGGAACCTCATACAGGGCGTGTTCTTGCTATGGTGGGAGGATTTTCTTTTGCCGAATCTGAATTCAATCGTGCAACCCAAGCTTACCGCCAACCGGGGTCTGCTTTTAAGCCTTTTGTTTATGCAGCAGCTCTTGATAACGGATATACACCAGCATCCGTTGTTTTAGATGGCCCCATAGAAGTTCGTCAATATAATGGTGAAGTTTGGCAACCCAAAAATTATGGTGGTACCTTTGCAGGACCTTCAACGTTGCGTTACGGTATTGAGCATTCTCGTAATCTTATGACAATACGGCTTGCCAATGATATGGGAATGCCTCTTGTCGCTGAATATGCAGAACGTTTTGGGGTTGTAGATAAATTGCAGCCTTATCTTCCCATGGCTTTAGGGGCTGGTGAAACAACAGTATTACGGATGGTTACAGCTTATTCCGTTATTGCCAATGGCGGACGCTCTATTAAACCTTCTCTGATAGACAGAATTCAAGATCGTTATGGGAAGACAATTTATCGTCATGATGATCGTATTTGCGAAAATTGTAATACGAATTCATGGAATAATCAAAGTGAGCCCACATTGATTGATGAGCGAGATCAAGTTCTTGACCCTATGACGGCTTATCAAATTACATCGATGATGGAAGGGGTTGTTCAGCGTGGTACTGCGGCACGTTTACGTTATCTTAATCGACATATTGCCGCTAAAACAGGAACAACCAATGACTCTAAGGATGTCTGGTTTATGGGATTTACTCCTGACATTGTCGTTGGTATTTTTGTCGGTTATGATCAACCAGCTCCGTTAGGATATAATGGAACAGGAAGTTCATTAGCTGCACCTATTTTTGGTGATTTTATGGTAGATGCTCTTAAAGGGAAGCCAGATGTTCCCTTTAAGATGCCCAAGGGTATGATTTTAATGCCAATTAATCGAAAAACAGGAATGCTTGCCGAAAGAGGAGATCAAGATGTCATTATAGAAGCATTTAAACCAGGGACAGGTCCTGCTGATATCTATCAAGTCATTGGGAGTACGAATTCTTTTCAAGAAGGTGTTCCTGCAGTAACCACTTCTCCACAAGTCAATAAAGCTCTTGAAAGTGGGACGGGTGGGCTGTATTAATCGATAAATTTTTTTGCCATGAGTTATGGTTTTTATCTATTTTTTACAATGTCGGTTCCGTAAATAGAATGATAAAACCCTACCATTTTCTGATAGCTGCTTTTAAATTTGTATAAAATGCTAAGAGACATAACCAGAAAGAGTATTAAAAAATACGGTGTTAAATTATGCGAGCAGAAATAGAAACATTAGTTGATGAAATCCAGAAAGCAATTCAATTGCTAAGGGGGCATCTTTGACTGGGATCAATCACTAAAACGTCTCGAATATCTTAATCAAAAAGCGGAAGATCCATCCTTATGGGATGATGCGCAACGAGCACAGGATATGATGCGTGAGCGTCAACGTCTTGATGATTCAATTAATGGCCTTTTATCATTTACAAAAACTCTTGAAGAATGCATTGAGCTTATCGCGATGGGCGAAGAAGAAAGTGATGTTGAAATTATCGCTGAAGCAGAAAATTCAATACGTAATCTTAAAAGTGAGATAGATAAAAAGCAAATTGATGTGCTTCTTTCAGGAGAGGCGGATCCAAATGATACCTATTTAGAAGTTCATGCTGGGGCAGGGGGAACTGAGAGCCAAGATTGGGCTTCTATGCTCTTACGCATGTATATGCGCTGGGCTGAACAGCATGCAATGAAGGTTGAAGTTTTAGAAATTCATGATGGAGAAGAAGCAGGAATAAAGTCAGCGACTATTCTTGTAAAAGGGCATAATGCTTATGGAATGTTAAAAACAGAATCAGGCGTTCATCGCTTAGTGCGGATTTCCCCGTTTGATTCGAATGCAAAGCGCCATACCTCTTTTGCAAGCATTTGGGTTTATCCGGTTATTGATGATAATATTGAGGTTGATGTTTCAGAGGCAGATGTGCGGATTGATACATATCGTGCATCAGGAGCAGGAGGGCAACATGTTAATACGACAGATTCTGCCGTTCGCATCACACATATAAAAACGGGTATTGTTGTTCAATGTCAAACAGAGCGTTCTCAACATAAAAATCGCGCTACGGCTTGGTCGATGTTGCGTGCACGGCTTTATGAAGAAGAGCTTAAAAAAAGAGAAGAAGAAACCAATGCTGCTGAATCTTCTAAAACAGAAATCGGATGGGGACATCAAATTAGATCTTATGTTCTTCAACCCTATCAGCTTGTCAAAGATTTGCGTACAGGAATTGAAAATACTGATCCACAATCTGTACTTAATGGTAACTTAGATGTATTTATAGAAGCAGCGCTTGCTCGACGCATTTATGGACAAGATAAAGAAATTGAAGATATTAATTAATTATATATCATCCTTCAAGGATGCAAATTTGTTTCTTAAGTTATTCATTTTACTGAGGTTGTGATTTACGGTAGCTCTTGATACTTGAGAGGTTCAAAGAGGTATTCTCTTTTTTCCTTTCTTCAAGTTTTTTCTCACACGCCAATCCTGCTATATAAACGCATGGATTTATAATGATAATTCACTGTTTTGCATATTGAATGAGAATCCCGCATATCGTAAGATTCTTTCATTTCAAACTTGTTTATGTTGAATCAATCAAAATCACTACTTGCACATAACAAACGGGGTGAGTGTATGGATAAAAATTATAGAAGAAAGGATTAAAAATGGCTCTTATGAACTATCTTAAGTACTAGGGGCTATCCTCAAACACCTACGAGCTGGCAAGTGTGTGATGGTGCCGGCTTGTTTCTTCACAAGCGTAAAGATGGGGGTGCTCAATGGACTTTTTATTATTTCATGGGAGACTTATCGTTATATCATTCACGAGGTGTCGACGTGAAATGGACTTGGGAGACAGATGTCTCTTTAAAACAAGCTTGTGAATGTGCACCCTAATGGCGCTTCTGTTTTACGTGAGGGGCGTGATCCTATTAAAGAACGCAATAAACAAAAGCGTGAGACAATAAGCAATCTCCATTATTTAAAAGATATTGCTCTAGAGACTTTTGAAAGTCGTAAAACCGAATTAAAGAATGATGGCAAAGATGGCAAATGGTTTTTATCTTTACGGCTTTAATTCTCCCACAATTAGGCTGTATTTCCGTTTCAGAGATTACACAAACAGAGATACACAATATCTTGCTCTTATTTGGCATACAAAAGCTGGCGCTGCTTACAAAGCTCTCATTCCGTTTCAATCGTTGTCCCAAACATGCTGCTGCACTATGACGGATGCAAGTGAATTGATTTTGATTCATTCAAAATAAGAAGAATCCGAAATGAGAAAAATTTACGATATTCAGGAGGATAATTTAAATGTAGAATAATCAGTTGTTCTTATAAAGCAATATATTATAAAAATTGAAACCATTGGAAAAATTAATACCAATTGGGAAGGAAAACTTTTGCTTTTTAAGATAAATCAAGCATTCTCTTTACAAGTCACCATTACGATGTAAAAGTGTTGCAGCAGCTAAAACATTCTCAGCATGTCCAGATACACTTACTTTGCGCCATTCTTCTGTTATTATTCCATGTGCATCAATTAAAAAAGTGCTCCGTTCAACACCCATATATTTGCGTCCATACATACTTTTCTCCACCCAAACACCATAAGCTTCAAGGGTTCTTTTTTCTTCATCAGAAACCAAGATAACATCAAGTTCATGTTTTACTTTAAATTTATCATGTTTTTTTACATTATCTGGAGAGATTCCAATAACAACAACACCAATTTCATCAAATTTCGTCTTTAATTGTGTAAAGTCAAGCGCTTCGCTTGTGCACCCACTGGTATCATCTTTGGGATAGAAATATAAAACAACAGTTTTTCCTTTAAAGTCAGAAAGACGCACTGTCTCTCCTCCATCGCGTGGTAAATTAAAATCAGGAGCAAGAGTACCTTTCATTGAGTTTATCATTTTTTTATCTTTCTTTTTAAGCGCAAAGATCAATCACTAGCATACAGAGAAGGAATAAAGTTTCAACTCTCTAAAATAGAATTATTTTAAAGACTTTTTCGCCATCATATAAAATTATTCTGTCATAAGAATTAAATTAAAAAATGAGGGAAGAAAGCGTAAGAAAGATCAATATCATGGATATAAATATAGAATGAATGAGACATCAATAGATTATAGCGGTTTGATCAAAATATGTTTTTTCTTTCCGAAAGAAAGTTTAATGATTCCTTCTGCTGTCACATCTTTTTCAATAATAAGGTGTGTTTCATCCTTTATTATTTGATCATTAACACGTACGCCCCCACCTTGAACGTGTCGGCGTGCCTCACTATTAGATTTAGCAAGTCCTGCTTGTACTAAAAGAGTGAGCAATCCAACACCTTTTTTTAATTTTGAGGAATTAATTTCAACAGTTGGAAGATTTTCTCCCAGAGTTTTTTCTTCAAACGTTTTGCGAGCCGTTTCTGCAGCTTCATCGGCAAGAGCGCGTCCATGCAACATTGCTGTAACTTCTGTTGCAAGAATTTTTTTTGCTTCGTTAATTTCAGTTCCTTGTAATAGAGAAAGTTTAAGAATCTCATCCATCGGTAATGGAGTATAGAGCTTTAGAAATCGTGTTACATCAGCATCTTCTGTATTGCGCCAGTATTGCCAAAATTGATAAGGTGAAAGCTTATCCGCATTCAGCCATACAGCCCCATTCAATGATTTACCCATTTTGGCACCGGAAGAGGTTGTCAGCAATGGTGATGTTAACGCATATAATTGCGGTGTTCCTAAACGATGCCCTAATTCAATTCCGTTAATAATGTTGCCCCACTGATCAGAGCCGCCCATTTGCATACGCAACCCATAACGTTTATAAAGTTCAACAAAGTCATAAGCTTGCAGAATCATATAATTAAACTCTAAGAATGACAAAGAGTGCTCACGCTCAAGTCTGAGTCTGACAGAATCAAATGACAACATACGGTTGACAGAAAAATGCTTTCCTACATCACGCAAAAATTCTAAGTAGTTTAAATTGCATAACCATTCAGCATTATTCACAATACAAGCATCGGTTTCTCGGTCACCGAATGTCAAATAGTTAGCAAATACCTTTTTAATACCATCAATATTTGCAGCAATATCATCTTGTGTCAGAAGGCGTCGTGCTTCGTCTTTGAAGGAAGGATCACCAATCAATCCGGTCCCTCCACCCATTAAAGCAATGGGGCGATGACCCGTTTTTTGTAACCAATAAAGCATCATAATCTGAAGAAGACTTCCAGCATGTAAACTCGATGCTGTTGGATCAAATCCAGTATAAGCGCTTACAGTTTCTTTTGAAAAAAGATCATCTAAGCCTTTTTCATCTGAAATTTGGTGGATAAAACCACGTTCGCTCATAATATGTAAAAAATCAGATTTAAAGGCAAACACAGATTTAATTTCCTAATTTAAGAGTGCATTTATTGTATATAACAGGCGATTATATAATAAGTTATTAATGTGTTATCTATCATAACTGACGCACACCTCACAAGAGAAAGAGACATATTGGTAGTATAAAGATAATAACACAGGTATTATTTCTTTTTTACGCTAAAAAAGAGCCTTCTTAGTAATAGAAAAAAGGTATTCTGTTACTCTCATTTCTATCCTGAAATAAAATTTAGAAAAGTTTTAATATAGACTGAAAAAATACTTTGTTATGATCAGGGACGATTTTTGCTAATTTTTTATAAATCTATCGTATTTTCCTAAGTTAGTGAAAGTATTTCAGAAGGAGGAGCGAGAAGTTCATTGGAGATATGGTTATCCAAATAGTGGGCACATCGCTCAATAAGTTCTTCATGACATCCACTGAAAAAGTGATTAGCCTCTTCCAATATTTCTTGTGTGATGATGATACCTTTTTGTGTTTTTAATTTATCGACAAGTATTTGAACATCTTTTGGAGGGGCAACTTTATCGATACCGCCATGAATGATAAGTCCAGAAGATGGACAAGGTGCAAGAAATGAAAAGTCATAAACATTAGGCTGAGGAGCAACTGAGATAAATCCCTCAATTTCCGGTCGGCGCATTAAAAGCTGCATACCAATCCATGCTCCAAATGAGTATCCTGCTACCCAACAATTTTTAGAGTCTGGATGTTGTGTTTGCACCCAATCCAGAGCAGCAGCAGCATCTGAAAGTTCTCCTATTCCATAATCAAATTCACCCTGACTACGACCAATACCACGAAAGTTAAAACGTAAAGTTGTAAAGCCACGTTGTTGGAACATATAAAAGAGGTCATAGACAATTTTATGATTCATAGTTCCACCAAATTGGGGATGAGGATGCAAAATGATCGCAATGGGTGCATTTTTTTGTTGTGAAGGTTGATAACGCCCTTCGAGCCGACCCGCAGGACCGTTAAAAATAATTTCTGGCATAAAATGCTCCTTAATGCAATAAAAGGCTCTCTTTGACCCTGGTCGACTTTTACCATAGAATCTCTTAAATAATTATTAGATATTCTTTTTTTAGTGCACTTTTCAAGAAAATTGCGCTATTTTTTTAATCAATTCATAAGATTAATGATTGCGATGTAAAATGGTTATAAAACGCCGATATTTTGATCATAACGCAACAACACCACTCAAAAAAGTGGCACGGATGGCGCTACTAGAATCTTTAGAGATATTTGGTAATCCATCATCGGTTCATAAGGAAGGGCGTGCGGCTAAAACTTTGTTGCAAAAGGCCCGTCGGCAAATCGCTGAAAATCTTAAAACAGATCCAGATCATGTGATATTTACCTCTGGTGCGAGTGAAGCTGCAATGACTTTGTTAACACCCTTTTACAATATTGGGAAAGCAAAAGTTAAATTTTCTCATCTTTACCTTGGAGCGACTGAACATCCCTCTGTTGCAGAGGGAGGACGTTTTTCTAAAGAGTTGATAAGCGTCATTGCTGTTGATCAAGATGGGCTCATTCAACAAGATAAATTAACATCACTCTTAGCGGCTCACGATAAAACAAAAGGTTTACCTCTTGTTGCTATTCAAGCTGCAAATAGTGAAACTGGTGTTGTTCAACCATTAAAAGAAATAGCTGCTGTTATTCGCGATTTAGGAGGCACTCTTGTTGTTGATTTGACACAATATGTAGATAAAAATTTTGTTGATATTCATCAGCTAGGGGGAGACTTTTTTATACTGTCTGCCCATAAAGTTGGTGGTCCTAAAGGAATCGGTGCTTTTGTTTCATGTGGTAATCTTCTCATGCCACACCCTCTTATTATTGGGGGAGGACAAGAAAAAGGTCTCCGTGGAGGAACAGAAGCATTGCCCCTTATTGCTGCTTTTGGGGCAGCAATGGCTGATTGTTTCACACAGGAAGAAATAAAACAGTTAATATATTTACGCAATAAATTAGAAGATGGACTACAAAAAGTAAGTAAAAATGTTGAAATTTTTGGCAAAAGAGTTCAACGTTTGCCAAATACAACTTACTTTACCGTGAAAAATATAAAAGCTGAAACGATGCAAATTGCTTTTGATTTAGAAGGGTTTTCTGTATCAGCTGGCTCTGCCTGTTCTTCGGGAAAAGTAAAACAAAGCAAAGTGTTGGAGGCAATGGGGTATCATGTTCCAAATGGTGCCATTCGCATTTCGCTAGGGCGTGGTACAACTTCTGAAGATATTGATGATTTTCTGTCGTTTTTTTCTCAAATTATAAGCAGGAAAAAAGGAGAAGATTTATCATCAGAAAGTTATAAAAATTAGAATTATTTTAAAAATAAAATAAGTTTGATTGAAATTTTTGCACTTTACCTATAGCCTAGGAGATAACTTGCTTACTTTAATCTTGTAAAAAACAAGACTTTAGTTACCGGTTTTTGACGCCAAAAAATGGAGAAAATTTATGCCGGCAGTACAAGAAACGATACGCCAAGTACGTGAAATAGATGTTGACCAATATAAATATGGTTTTGAAACCAATATTGAAACCGATAAAGCTCCAAAAGGCTTAAATGAGGATATTATCAAATTTATTTCCGTTAAAAAAAATGAGCCTGAATGGATGCTAACATGGCGCTTAAAAGCTTACCGCCGTTGGCTGACAATGCAAGAGCCTCATTGGGCGCGTCTTGAATATCCTAAAATTGATTTTCAGGAGCTTTATTATTATGCTGCTCCAAAAAATCATACAGGACCAAAATCTTTGGATGAAGTGGATCCTGAGTTATTAGCAACGTACGAAAAACTTGGCATTCCTCTTAAAGAACAAGAGATTTTGGCAGGAGTAAGAAAACAGTCTGATCCCTCCACTTTTGATGACAGTATGTCTGTATCGGGGCAGGTGGCTGTTGATGCAGTCTTTGATTCTGTTTCTGTTGTAACAACATTCAAAAAAGAGCTGGCACGTGCTGGTGTGATTTTTTGTTCTATTTCAGAGGCGATTATTGAACATTCTGAGCTTATTAAAGAATATTTAGGAACAGTTGTACCTATAAGTGATAATTATTATGCGGCTTTAAATGCAGCTGTCTTTACAGATGGTTCATTTGTTTATATTCCCAAAGGGGTTCGTTGTCCTATGGAGCTTTCAACTTATTTTAGGATTAATGAACGCAACACTGGCCAATTTGAACGAACATTGATTATCGCCGCTGAAGATTCCTATGTTTCTTATCTTGAAGGGTGTACAGCACCCCAACGTGATGAAAACCAACTTCATGCTGCTGTTGTTGAGCTTATTGCGCTTGAAAATGCAGAGATTAAATATTCTACAGTACAAAACTGGTATCCTGGCGATAAAGATGGAAAGGGCGGTATTTATAATTTTGTGACGAAGCGTGGAGATTGTCGAGGTGATAACTCTAAGATTTCATGGACACAAGTTGAGACCGGTTCTGCGATTACTTGGAAATATCCATCCTGCTTACTGCGCGGTGAGAACGCGCGTGGAGAATTTTATTCTATTGCTGTTGCAAACGGTCATCAACAAATTGATTCCGGTACAAAAATGATTCATTTAGGAAAAAATACATCCAGTCGTATTATTTCCAAAGGCATTTCTGCTGGTTTTTCAAATAACACGTATCGAGGACAAGTTACAGCGCATAGAAAAGCACAAAATGCGCGTAACTTTACGCAATGTGATAGTTTGTTAATCGGGAATGATTGTGGTGCGCATACAGTTCCTTATATTGAAGCAAAAAATGCAACAGCTCAGTTTGAACATGAAGCCACAACATCAAAAATTTCCGATGACCAACTTTTTTATGTTATGCAAAGAGGAATTCCTGAAGAAGAAGCTATCGCATTAATTGTAAATGGTTTTGTAAAAGAGGTCATTCAAAAACTTCCCATGGAATTTGCTGTCGAAGCGCAAAAGCTTATTGGTATTAGCCTTGAAGGTAGTGTTGGATAATTTTATTTAATGAGATAAATAGAAGACTTTATGTAACAAGGCTGTAACGGTAGCACATAATGCTAAAAATGACCTCTATGGTAATTACAAAAGTAGATGGATGCTAAGGTAAAATAATACGCATTGATATCTGAAAAACAGCCAAAACAGGATTAAATGATGTTAGAGATCAAAAATTTGCACGCCCGTATTGCTGAAACCGATACAGAAATTATTCGTGGTTTAAACTTGACAGTTCAAGACGGAGAAGTTGCCGCTATCATGGGACAAAATGGAGCCGGAAAATCAACTTTATCTTATTTGCTTGCTGGTCGTGATGATTATCAAATAACAGAAGGAGATATTCTCTATAATGGACAATCACTTTTAGAAATGGATCCAGCAGAACGTGCTGCATATGGTGTTTTTCTTGCATTTCAATATCCAATGGAAATACCAGGGGTAGCAACAATGGAATTTTTAAAAGTTGCGATGAATTCTCAACGCAAAGCGCGAGGTGACGAAGAACTTAAAATTCCTGAATTTATAAAATGTGTTAAAGAAGTTTCAGCCAAACTTGAAATAGATATGGATATGCTAAAGCGTCCATTAAATGTAGGTTTTTCAGGTGGAGAAAAAAAACGCGCTGAAATTTTACAAATGGCACTTCTTGAACCTACACTTTGCATTTTAGATGAAACGGATTCTGGTTTAGATATTGATGCACTAAAAATTGTTGCAGATGGTGTTAATAAACTTCGCGATTCAAAACGTTCATTTTTGGTGATTACCCATTATCAACGGCTGCTTAATTATATTATTCCTGATACGGTACATGTTCTTTATAAAGGACAAATTATCAAAAGCGGTGATAAATCCTTAGCACTTTATTTAGAGCAAAATGGGTATGCTGATCTTATTAGGGAAGCGGTTTGAGGTTATTAAATATGAATGCACAGCAAAACTTGTTAGCGGTTGAAGAAAATATACTCAGTAATTTTAATCAGTATGTAAACCACTTACCTGGTGATAAAGCTGTACAGGAAATCCGCAAGAAAACTATTGAGCAGTTTCAAACGACACGGCTTCCTTCCCGTAAAATCGAAAGTTGGCATTATACCAATCTGCGTACCTTACTGAAGTCTATTAGCAATTTTTCAAAAGTTCAAGACAATCAATTGGTTGATGCATTGCTTTCAGAAAGTGCTGTTTTCTCCATAAACAATGGAAAAACATCGATAGAGTCAAAGATAGACAATATTGCAGTAAAACGCCTTTCAGACGCATTAGAAGATAATTCTGTACAGATAAATCAAAACATTTCTGATGAAGATTTTATTGGACAGTTAAATACAGCTTTTGTTACAGATGGTTGGCTTTTTCACATCCCTGAAAATACAAAGTTAAATATCCCCATTGAGTTACAAAATATACAAATGGGGGGACAATCTCATATTTTTTCGGATATAAAAGTTGATAAAAATAGTCAAGTTATGTTTATTGAACATCAGGTTGGCAATGATAAAGATACCTTTGTCAGTTCAATATTTTCATTAAATGTTGCTGCTGATAGTGATGTTACGTGGATTCTCATTCGCAATCGTGATTTTAATTCTACACAATTTGGTCGATTTTGTGCTGTTCTTGATCAAAGAGCGAAGTTATCACTTTATGTCATTAATATAGGGAGTCAATTAAATCGCCAAGAAATCGATATTGAATTACAGGGAGAAGAATCTGACTTTCAATTACGCGTCATAAATTTATTATCAGGACAAACACATAGTGATCTTACAATGACTGTTCGTCACGTGGAAGAAAAATCAACATCAACCGAAATTATACGCAATGTGGTTACAGATAAGGCTGTTGGTGTTTTCCAAGGAATAATACGTGTTTCTCAAAAAGCGCAAAAAACAGATGCACGCATGGCTTGTAATAGCCTTATTCTTTCAGATGATGCAGAATTTAATGCAAAGCCTGAATTAGAGATTTTTGCTGATGATGTTGCATGCGGTCATGGTGCAACAGTTGCTAATATTAATCATGATTATCTTTTTTATCTCATGGCGCGCGGTATTCCATTTAAAACGGCTCGTGCACTTTTAATTAAAGGATTTATCTCTGAGCTTATTGATGACATCAAGCAAGATAATATTCAGATTATTTTGGAGAATATCATTGGTAAATGGCTTGAAAAAAATGTTTAAGGTGGAAAAAATGGAAAATAACGTACAAACATTTACTTATAATGTAGAAGAAATTCGGCGTGATTTTCCTCTTTTGCACCATCAAGTTTATGGAAAGCGATTAGCCTATCTTGATAGTGCTGCTTCTGCCCAAAAACCACAATCAGTACTCAGTGCAATGAATAATTATTATCACTATAGTTATGCTAATGTGCATAGGGGAATGTACTTTTTAGCCAATGCAGCAACGCAATCCTATGAAAATTCTCGTGAAACCGTTCGTGTTTTTCTAAATGCACAAAAAGCGGAGGAGATTGTTTTTACGAAAAATGCAACAGAAGCTATTAATACTGTTGCTTATGGTTGGGCTATGCCTAAACTCAAGGAAGGTGATGAGATTGTTCTAACGATTATGGAACATCATTCAAATATTATTCCTTGGCATTTTCTTCGGGAACAAAAAGGTGTTAAACTTATTTTTGTTCCTGTCGATGAAAATGGTGTTCTGCACATTGAAGATTTCCAAAAGTCTTTAAGCGAAAAAACGCGGCTTGTTGCTATAACGCATATGTCCAATATATTAGGAACTGTGCCTCCTGTTAAAGAGATTATTAAGCGAGCACATCAAAATTCTATTCCGGTTCTTGTTGATGGTTCTCAAGGGGCAGTACATTTAACCGTTGATGTGCAAGATCTCGATTGTGATTGGTATGTCTTTACAGGTCATAAGCTTTATGGACCTACTGGTATTGGTGTTCTGTATGGTAAAGAAGATAGATTAGAAGAAATGCGTCCTTTTCAAGGGGGAGGGGAAATGATCGAGGAGGTAACAACCGATAAGGTTTTTTATAATGCTCCTCCTTACCGTTTTGAAGCAGGCACTCCTCCTATCGTTGAATCTATTGGATTAGCAGCGGCTATTGATTATATACAAGAGAAAGGTTGTAGCACGATTCATGCCCATGAGAGGTCCCTTTTAGCTTATGCGCAGGAAAAACTTAAAATGGTTGAGTCATTGCGTATTTATGGTCATTCTCCCAATAAAGGAGCTATTATATCATTTACAATTGAAGGGATTCACGCCCATGATATCGCTATGTTTATTGATAGAAGAGGAGTTGCAATCCGCGCCGGAACTCATTGTGCTCAGCCTTTATTACAGCGCTTTGGTCTAGCATCTATTTGCCGCGTATCGTTAGCCATGTATAACACTCAAGAGGATATAGATCAATTAGTAGAAGCATTGCAAGAAACAAGGACATTTTTTAATGGCTGAATCAATTGAAGAGCGTCATTCTACAGAATCCGTTGAAACTGTAAGCGAAAATAAAAAATCTTACATATCAGCAATTCCAGCAGACGAAATTGATCGTATGACAAATGATATTATTGCTGCTCTCAAAACAGTTTATGACCCAGAGATTCCTGCTGATATTTATGAGCTAGGACTGATTTATCGTATTGATATTGAAGATGATCGTTCAGTAAAAATTGAAATGACTCTTACAGCACCGGGATGTCCTGTTGCAGGTGAAATGCCGGGGTGGGTAGAAAATGCAGTTAGTGCAGTTGAAGGGGTTTCATATGTTGAAGTCACTATGACTTTTGATCCACCATGGACACCTGATTGTATGTCAGAAGAAGCTCAAATTGCTGTCGGATGGTACTAAAAGTATTGTTAAGAGACTCTAATCTAGCCATTCATGAATAAGCTGTTTACTTTTCACAAGCGTTTAAATTTAAGGGCGATCGCATGAGTTATAATAAACAAAAATTAGAACTCACTTGGATTGGAAAAGAAAAACGCCCCAAACTGGAACCTCGTATTTTATTGGAAGATCTTGAAAAATCTTATCACGCTCCGCACCAAGTATCTACCCAAGATATTTTTGATAATAAACTCATTTTTGGTGATAATTTGTTCGCGCTCAAAGCGCTGGAACAAGAATATATGGGGAAGGTAAAGTGTATCTATATCGATCCGCCTTATAATACAGGCAATGTCTTTGAACATTATGAAGATGGTTTGGAGCATTCCCTATGGCTCAGTCTTATGAGAGACAGGCTAGAATTGTTACATCGTTTACTGGCGGAAGATGGAAGTATTTGGATTTCCATTGATGATGATGAACAAGCCTATCTAAAAGTGATGATGGATGAAATTTTTGGTCGCCAAAATTTCATCAACAATATTATTTGGCAAAAGAAATATGCCCCACAGAATGATACAAAGTGGCTTTCCGATAACCATGATTTTATAATGGTTTATGCCAAAGATAAAACGATTTGGCGCCCTCAATTGCTTCCTCGTTCAAACGATATGGATGCGCGCTATAAAAATCCTGATAATGATCCTCGTGGTCCTTGGAAATCGGGAGATTTATCCGTGAAAAGAGTAACACCTAAGGACATTTATGAAATCATCACACCTTCTGGACGCAAGGTGAATCCTCCTGCTGGAACGAGAGCTGGCGTTTTAGCAAGAAAAAATTCTCTGAATTATTGAAAGATAATCGTATTTGGTTTGGCCCCACAGGAAGCAATGTTCCTTCTTTGAAGCGTTTTTTATCAGAAGTAAAAAATGGTATGGTTTCAATGACCATTTGGCTTTATGAGGAAGTAGGGCATAACCAAGATGCCAAAAAAGAGGTTAAAGTTTTTAATTCTAAGAATGTCTTTACAACTCCCAAACCTGAGCGGTTAATGGAACGCATTATTCAACTTGCCACCAACTCTGGTGATCTTGTCTTGGATTCCTTTGCTGGTTCTGGTACGACCGGCGCTGTTGCTCATAAAATGGGCCGCAAGTGGATTATGATTGAACTCGGTGAACATTGTCATACGCACATTATTCCTCGTTTAAAACAAGTAATTGATGGAACTGATCAAGGGGGAATTTCTAAAAGTGTCAATTGGCAAGGTGGAGGTGGATTTCGTTATTATCGCCTTGCACCTTCTCTGTTGCAAAAAGACCCATGGGGACAATGGGTTATTAGTCGCGAATATAATGCTGCGATGCTTTCAGAAGCTATGTGCAAACATATGGGATTTACCTATGCGCCGGATGAAAATCATTATTGGATGCAGGGGTATTCAACGGAAACGGATTATATTTATGTCACAACGAGCGCTATGACCCATGAACAACTCCGTATCATGAGCGAAGAGGTGGGCTCTCATCGCACTCTGCTGATTTGTTGTACAGCCTTTGATATAAAAACAGCATCATTTGAGAATCTTACACTCACAAAAATCCCTCGTGCAGTATTGGAAAAATGCGAATGGGGAAGGGATGATTATAGTTTAAATGTAGCCAATCTTGAACCAACGCTTGTGGTAAAAGAAAGCGACAAAGATAAATATATTGCGCAACAAGAATTAGATCTATTTGGATAAATATCAACGAGGCAGGTTACGAATGAGCCGTAATAAACAAAAATTAGAACTTAACTGGATTGGAAAAGAAAAACGCCCCAAACTGGAACCTCGTATATTGTTAGAAGATCTTGAAAAATCTTATCATGCCGCGCATCAAATATCATCACAGGATATTTTTGATAATAAACTTATTTTTGGTGATAATTTACTCGCACTCAAGGCACTTGAGCAAGAATATACGGGGAAGGTAAAATGTGTCTACATAGATCCACCTTATAATACAGGCAATGCCTTTGAACATTATGAAGATGGTTTGGAGCATTCCCTATGGCTCAGCCTTATGAGAGACAGGCTAGAATTGTTACATCGTTTACTGGCGGAAGATGGAAGTATTTGGATTTCCATTGATGATGATGAACAAGCCTATCTAAAAGTGATGATGGATGAAATTTTTGGTCGCCAAAATTTCATCAACAATATTATTTGGCAAAAGAAATATGCCCCACAGAATGATACAAAGTGGCTTTCCGATAACCATGATTTTATAATGGTTTATGCCAAAGATAAAACGATTTGGCGCCCTCAATTGCTTCCTCGTTCAAACGATATGGATGCGCGCTATAAAAATCCTGATAATGATCCTCGTGGTCCTTGGAAATCGGGAGATTTATCCGTGAAAAGAGTAACACCTAAGGACATTTATGAAATCATCACACCTTCTGGACGCAAGGTGAATCCTCCTGCTGGAACGAGAGCTGGCGTTTTAGCAAGAAAAAATTCTCTGAATTATTGAAAGATAATCGTATTTGGTTTGGCCCCACAGGAAGCAATGTTCCTTCTTTGAAGCGTTTTTTATCAGAAGTAAAAAATGGTATGGTTTCAATGACCATTTGGCTTTATGAGGAAGTAGGGCATAACCAAGATGCCAAAAAAGAGGTTAAAGTTTTTAATTCTAAGAATGTCTTTACAACTCCCAAACCTGAGCGGTTAATGGAACGCATTATTCAACTTGCCACCAACTCTGGTGATCTTGTCTTGGATTCCTTTGCTGGTTCTGGTACGACCGGCGCTGTTGCTCATAAAATGGGCCGCAAGTGGATTATGATTGAACTCGGTGAACATTGTCATACGCACATTATTCCTCGTTTAAAACAAGTAATTGATGGAACTGATCAAGGGGGAATTTCTAAAAGTGTCAATTGGCAAGGTGGCGGTGGATTTCGCTATTATCGCCTTGCACCTTCTCTGTTGCAAAAAGACCCATGGGGACAATGGATTATTAGTCGCGAATATAATGCTGCGATGCTTTCAGAAGCCATGTGCAAACATATGGGATTTACCTATGCTCCGGATGAAAATCATTATTGGATGCAGGGATATTCAACGGAAACGGATTATATTTATGTCACAACGAGCGCCATGACCTATGAACAACTCCGTATCATGAGCGAAGAGGTTGGCTCTCATCGGACCCTGCTGATTTGTTGTACAGCCTTTGATACAAAATCATCATCCTTTGAGAATCTTACACTTACAAAAATCCCCCGTGCAGTATTGGAAAAATGCGAATGGGGAAGGGATGATTATAGTTTAAATGTAGCCAATCTTGAACCAATGATTGTGGTAAAAGAAAGCGACAAAGATAAAGATATTTCGCAACAAGAATTAGATCTATTTGAATAATATATAAAAAGCGGAGTTTTTTATGAACAGTGTTGAAAAAAGGATTTCAGCTCGCTTATCGTTGCGTGATCCTCAACGTGAATCATTAAATATTTTGGTGAAAATTTTAGAAAATATAGAGCTTTCTAAAAATGCTGATTTAGTTTCGAAATTAGAAATAATAAAAAGTCTCTATCCTTCTGTACAAGATTTTGAACGAAGCTTTCCCTCTTTTTGTTTTGCCTTAGCAACGGGAGTTGGAAAAACGCGACTTATGGGAGCTTTTATTAGCTATCTTTATTTAACAGGTCGTAGCCGACATTTTTTTGTTTTAGCGCCAAACTTGACTATTTATGAAAAATTAAAACAGGATTTTAGTCCTCAAAGTCCGAAGTATGTTTTCAGTGGAATAAGTGAATTCATTGCAAATAGACCCATTATTATTACAGGTGAAGATTATGAAAGTGGTAAAGGTATTCGCGCTGATGAACACCACTATTACGGACAAAAACGTTTGTTTGAAAATCGGGATACGGCCTTTATCAATATTTTTAATATTTCTAAAATTAATACAACGGATAATAAAAAAGGCGCACTAAAATCTAGTATTCCGCGAATTAAACGCTTACAAGAAACGATTGGTGAAAGTTATTTTGATTATCTCGTAAATCTTCCTGATTTAGTTTTGTTAATGGATGAAGCACATCGTTATCGAGCGTCTGCTGGTGCAGCAGCAATTAATGAGTTAAAACCTGTTTTAGGAATAGAACTTACAGCGACACCGAAAACAATAGGTGCAAAACCTGTAGATTTTAAAAATGTTGTTTACAGTTATTCACTTGCAGAGGCTATGAGAGATGGTTTTGTAAAAGAGCCTGCTGTTGCTACACGTAAAGACTTTCGTCCTCAAAATTATACATCTGAACAATTAGAACATATTAAATTACAAGATGCAATTCATGCCCATGAAAACGTGAAAGCAGATTTAATTGCCTATGCCAAAGATTATAACAAAAAGTTTGTTAAGCCTTTTATTTTAGTTGTCGCTCAAGATACAAATCATGCACAGAAATTGCGTGATTTATTGGAATCAGATGATTTTTTTGCAGGAGCTTATAAGGGAAAAGTTATAGAGATTCATACAAAACAGTCAAATGTAGAGGAAGATCAAAATATTCAAAAACTCATTGTGATTGAGAATCCTCATGAGCCAACAGAAATTGTTATTCACGTTAATAAATTAAAGGAGGGATGGGATGTTAGCAATCTTTATACTATCGTACCGTTGCGTGCATCGGCTTCAGAAATTTTAACAGAACAAACAATTGGGCGTGGATTGCGTTTGCCTTATGGGCATAGAACAGGCATAGAATCTATTGATCGTTTAACAATCATTGCGCATGATCGTTTTCAAGATATTATTGATCGTGCGAACGATCCGAATTCAATTATAAAAAAGCATATTGAGATTGGAACAGGGGGTGATATATCCTCTGAAAAATCGGATATAGTGACAGTTCCAAGTCAAGCAGAAGCTTTATTTATAAAAACGATAGTAACACGTCATTCCGATATAAATGGAACATCTGATTTACACGGTATCATGTTACGTAATACGGATTCACCCACATTAACCTCTGAAGAACAAGAAATTGCTGCTATCGCATGGGATATTATTAAAGAGAATGATAATTTACCAAGTTCTCAAATGCTTTGTTCTGCACCGATACAAGAAAAAATGAATAATAAAATTATGAGTATTATACCGCTAGCACAAAAGTCTCTTGTGTCAAAAGTGGTTACAATTCTGACAAAACAATTACCAGAACTGATCATAGATATTCCCAATATTGTACTCATACCTTCGCGTGAGGTTACTTATGGTTTTTCTGATTTTGATTTGGAAAATCTAGAAAGTTTAAATTTGCAACCTGTTAGTAAAGAACTTTTAATTCGAGAATTGCGTACCCATAAAAGCATTTTTCTCACTTCTAAGGATAAATATATTAAAGAACCTCATCTTGAAAATTACATCATTCGTGGTTTAATTGATAATGATTTTATCGATTATGATAGCCATACGCCATTATTACGAAAATTGGCTTGTCAGATGGTAGAGCATTTCCAATCTTATTTACCCAATGATATAGCCGTTGAGAACGTATTAATTCACTATCAGCATAAGATTAATACTTTTATTGTTGCGCAATTAAGAAAACATCAATGGGAAACACAAAAAGATTATGAGATTAAAGTTACACGAGGTTTTACAACTTTAACACCTATCCATTATGTTTTGCCGCAAGGAACATCTCCTATTGATTTTCGTAATATTCCTGCCATTAAAAGAGACATTAAGAAACTTATATTCAGCGGCTTTAGGAAATGTTGTTATCCTTTGCAAAAGTTTGACTCAGTAGAAGGGGAATTACGATTTGCTCAAATATTAGAAGACGATGCAAAAGTATTGAAATGGATGAAACCCGCTCGAGGTTTTTTCAAGATAGAATATGATAAAGGATCAGCCTATGAACCAGATTTTGTTGTAGAAACGAAGGATGCCAAATATCTTTGTGAACCTAAAAAAGCTTCTGAAATACAAAACGCTATTGTTTTAAAAAAGAAACAAGCTGCAGTTCAATGGTGTTGTCATGCAACGCATTATGCAGCTACTTACGGTGGTAAAAAATGGTATTATGTTCTTATTCCCCATGATGCTATTAAAGCAAATAGTAGTTTTGAAGGTTTGTGTGCAGAATTTACCATTTCAGAATCTATACTTGAGAGCACATAACTTTTTGCTTTAAAAAAACATAAGTTTTTTAACTGGTCGATGCGAGAAATAATCAAATGTTTGAATATTATTTTTAATTTTGTTCCCTGTTGCACCATTAATTTAAGAATATGAGCTAATTCTTAAATCATGAAATTATTATTTTTTTCTAACTAACTTAAAGTAAAAGGAAAAATTTATAGGGAAATTATACAATATTATGCTTTTTTATGGGGATTTTCAGCCCATTTATGATTTTTGATAAAATAGAAGCTTACTTTCTTTATATGAAACAAAACCTTGAATTTGTAGTCACAAATTCAGAAAAAATATTTTAATTTTATAGACAGCTTTTTTCAAAAAAAATAGACAGTTTGTTGTGTTCTCTTTTGAAATATCTGAATATAATGGAATATCCAGAAGATAAAAGTAGGCTACTTTACATATGACTTTGAATTTAACAAACACTGTTTTTAATTTTTTAAAGAAAAACCCGACAAAAAAATTTACAGCTCGAGAAATTGCTCAATGGATATTTGAGAATTATCCAGAAAAATGCCACCAAAAACAAAAGCGTTCAACCGCAATAATCACTCCCCTTAACAGTGATGCAGCTCTTATTCAGCAAATTGTCGCTGAAATAGGGTCTCTGCGCTCTCAATTACAAAAGCGTTATCCAGAAATTAAAACCACTGAAGGACGACCACGGCAGTATTATTTTACTAAACAAACAGATAGCGCTGAAATTGATGCAGTAGAGGACAATGAAGAAAGTAGAGATTCTTCTGTTAAAGAGCGTGATCTTTATCCATTAGTATCTAAATTTTTATGGTCAGAGCTTGCAGTTTACAGCAAGCGCATTAATGAGAAATGTTCTCGTAATAAACATGGTGCAGGCGGCAATAAATGGCTTTATCCGGATCTCGTAGGGATACAAGATTTAAGCAGGGAATGGAATCGTGAAATCAAAGACTGTGTTTTGCAATATTTTGATAAAAAGACGAAGCTTTGGTCTTTTGAAGTTAAAATTCTCATTAATCGTTCAAATTTACGGAAAGCATTTTTTCAAACAGTTAGCAATTCTTCATGGGCTAATTTGAGCTATTTAGTTGCGAGTGAAATTGAAGGTATTGATACATTAAAAGAACTTCGGATGCTTTCAAGCTTGCATGGAATTGGATTTATAAGACTCGACAAGGAAAACGCCTCTGAGAGTGAGATCATAATTCCAGCGAAAGAACGTAGTGATATTGATTGGGATACTGCTAATAGATTAGTGGAAGAAAACAAGGACTTTTTTGATTATATTAAACTCATTCGTCAATTTTATCAAACTGGTGAAATGCGTCCATTGGATTGGGATTATATGGATCCATGAGGAGTATTAAAAAAGCTCTATTGTTTAAAGGCTCTTTTTGTAGAGTGATAAAAAATTACTTTCATGGTTTTATTTGATGATTATATTTAGGTAATACATTGATTTATAATGATAATTGGTATTTTTGACTTAAATGAGAAGTCTGAATATCATAGCATTCAATCATTTTAAACTATCTTATATTGGTGTTAATCAATCAAGGTTGTTTTCGTGCATCTCACGAGAGAGGCGATAGGGAAGGGGCGTGTGGAAATTCTGTTTGGAGTGTTCTATTTTGTGCAAGAGATGTGATCCCATTAGATACTAGATTTAATGATTATAATTCATTACATATTTTGTATTGTAGAAAGTAAAATTAAACTTTGTTGTTTCTGTTTAACATAACATCAAGCATTGAAAAAATTTCCTCCTCATACTGAAGTTTCTTACAGAAAATTTATTCTGCTCTTTCCTTGTTTCCGATTTCTGTTCGTTCTGATTATTATTAAGTTCTTTATTCTCTGCATTAAATATTTAAAAAGAAATATCAATTTTATAAAATATTCACATAGTTTATTTCATTTCTTGAAATGGATTTAAAAAATAAATTTCTATCATATCTTATGCTCAAGAGAGTGTGTGTAACACAATATTCTATTTATTTTTCAATAATACCGCACGCTAAACGTGCTCCACCTCCGCCAAGCGGTAATGGTTTATCTGATTGATTATCAGCCCCTAAATGAATGACTAAAGAGCGCCCTTTAATTTCAGAGATTGTTTTTAATCGTGGAGCAAGAACGCTCATTACGGCATTTCCTTGCTTATCAACATAAAGTGCCGGTAAATCACCAAGATGACCATTTACATTATAGGGTCCTAAGTGTTTCCCAGTATGCTCTGGATCATAATGTCCACCCGCGCTTCCACCTATTATGCCATCTTTTGTATCACATGAAGGATTTACATGTACATGAAAACCATGAATCCCTTCTGATAAAGTAGATAAATTAGGGATAAAAATCAAACCGTGTATGTTTTCTTCAATTTTAATGCTACCAATAGCCTTTTTGGAATTGTTATTTTCTAATTTATAAATATTTATTTGTTTTGATAGTGCTAATGCAGAATTTTTATGAATTAAAAATGCCATAAAAAACAATAATGATAATAATATTTTTTTCATAAAATACCTTTATACTTACCTTTAAATAGATTATTATCTATAAATAATAATCTATACTAATTATATCTTATATAAGTGTCTTAAATTGAACTTTAAGAAAAATAATTTACATAGAAATATTAGTTCTTATAAAGAGCAAATAAATTAAAATATGTTTATATATTTCTGAACATAATTTTTATTTTTTGATCTATAAAAAATACAGCTTTATGGATGAATAATTATATCTCACTTACATTTCTTCAAGAGATGCTTTTAAAAAATCTACTTTTTAAGATATAATAAGGAATTCTAGTAAGTTAGCTATTATTTCATTTATAATATGATGATCGTTTCATCAAAAAAAATAACATATAATTTGTTGATGATTTAATTGTTTTTCATAGAAAAAATGACGAGGAGTTTCTATTTATTATGAAATTTATAAGAGAAAGAATTATTATGATTCGTATAAATTTCCCATAAAATACAGCATATACCGACACTCCCTCCCATTCCTGATCCTATCAGTGCTCCTATTATTATTCCGGAAGAAAGTGCTACTCTTATACCCATTGCAATAATTGGACCAAATCCTGGAAGAGCAATATAACCATAAGTTGCAAGAGTTGCCGCGATAGCTCCTGATAGGCTACCATTTAAACCGCCAATAAAAGCAAATTCTTTAATAGAATGGCGGCACTTTTTTAATTTTTTTTTCTTACGGCTGTAAAAAGAAACGTTGCTGTAAATTTTAAAATCAATCATATTCTTTTCTCTCATTTTGAATGCTAACTGTTCCTGAATAGTCAACGGATACGAAAAAATGGGACTTTTTAAATTTTACCAAAGCACGCCAGATACCATTGTCATCTAAGCGTAATCGTTTAATATTCTCAAAACCATTTTGCATAAGACAATTTTTAACTTGTGAAGCAGTAAATGAGTTCTGACCTATTTTAGTGACCTTTTGAGTAGAGCTATAGGTAAAGGCTTGACAATAAGGAAGGTGGAAAACTTCACTTATTGAAGTCGTGACTATCAACGAGACACATGCAATCATTATAAAAAAAGTACTTAATTTCAAAAAATTATTTAGTGTCATCTTATTACCATTTGTTGAAACAACACTTCATTAACCTCTGTGTTACTAACAGGTTCCAAAGATGATTTTATTTTTAATATTATAATTAACAATAAAAAGTTTTGAAAATATATTGATTAAATAAAACTGTTTTTCATTTTCTTTATAGTTCTAAATTTAACAGCTATGATTTAGCAAGATATATTTATTATTTAATTTGTAGTATATAATTCAGTTTTATCTTATTTCATATCAATATACTAATATATATAATAATTATTTAATAAAAAATAAATGTATAGTTATATTAATTATACATATTATTATTACAAATAAATTAAATAAATATAATTAATTATTTTAATATAATTTGTTACTTCTTAGAAAGAACAAAAATATATTTTTACATCAGTAATAGATATGATTAAAAATGCAATTTATTATTTTTTATTTTACGTTATTATCCATTATTGCTTAGTAGAGTTGTTTAGATGATTTTGTTGGAAATATTTGCATAATTTCCTTGAATCCATAACCGGGATACATTCCTTCGCGCATAAATAAATTACGTAATGGCGGGAAACTATGTAACAAACCAAGCCCAATGCTTCGTATGATATGAACAGGCAACATATGAGAAAGTAGAGCAGAGTTCAGTGTATGAACAGCTCCACTTCGGATTAATATATCTGGTTTGCGGCATTTGTTATAATGTGCAACAATCATTTCAGTGTTAGAGTTGGATATTTTATTGGGTAAAATATCAATTAAAGTTTGGACATCACGCAATCCTAAATTCAATCCCTGTGCTCCAATAGGGGGGAAAACATGAGCGGCTTCACCGACTAAAATTGTTCGGTTAGCAGCAAAATGATGAGAAAGAAGTCCGAAAAGCGGCCATGCTTGAATTGATGTTTCTAAGCTTAGCTTTCCAAGCATTGATTGCATTTTGTTTTCGATCATTTTTGCAATTGTTTTTGGTTCTATATTCAATAATTCTTCAGCAAGGGAAGGATGAACAACCCATACAAGACTAGATCTTCGTCCTGGTAGTGGAACCTGTGTAAATGGACCGTGTTCTGTATGAAATTCAGTTGATGTATTTTGATGAGAAAACTCATGAGAAAAGTTGAGAACAAGTGCTTTTTGTGGATAATTCCACTGTTTGACACTTATCCCTGCTGCGGCACGTGTAAGAGAGTGACGCCCATCGGCTGCAACAACAAGTGGTGTTTGAATGACTCTACAATCAGCAAGAGTAATACATACATGGTTTTTTGTATGATGAACAGATTTGGCTGCAGAAACAAATCTTGTAATATTAGGCGTATGTGTAACAGCATCGACTAAAGCACTGTTTAATTTTACATTAGGTATATTATAGCCAAAAGCTTTTTCACCAATTTCAGCAGAAGAAAAATGTACCGTAGGAGCATGCACAATTCTAGAAGTTATATCTATAATTCTCATGGACGATAAAGCAGCTGCATGTTTTTGAAGATTATCCCAAATATTGAGTTTTTGAAGCATGCGTATTGCAGGCATCATAAGAGCAGTTGTTCGTAACTCATCTGTATGAGCAGGGGGCCCAACAAGAAAAACAGAAAGCCCCTCATGTGCAAGACTCAGCGCAGCTAACATTCCGACAGGACCTGCACCAATAACAGCAATATCTTTATGCTCGTTTTTTTCAAAGATCACAACTGTTTGAACCTTTCTCCATTGAGAAAATATTTTAACATTTCCAAATGATCACTCTCTTTTTATTATATGAAGCTCTTCTATTATTATAGTATGTAATAAATTATGCGATATAAAAAAGTAACCTTTTTATGATTTTTTAAAATGTTGAGTTATATCATCGGTAAAAAATGGCGTATTGATAGATGATTGAAGACTTTAAAAACGAGGATAAGAAAACCTTGAAACGTAAACTAACAAAGAAAATCAAAACAAATGCTAAATTATTACGCCATAAAAAAGTAACAATGCCACAAGCAAAGGCCTTTTCCGTTCATTTACTAACAGCTTCGGGATCATTTTTAGCGTTTCTTTCTCTTATATCAGCCTCTCAAAAAGAATGGACAGCTATGTTCTGTTGGCTTGGGCTTGCCCTTCTCGTTGATGGTATAGATGGACCAATTGCACGCAAACTTGATGTTAAATACGTTCTTCCAACATGGTCTGGAGAGCTGTTAGATAATATTATTGATTACGTGACTTATGTCTTAATTCCTGCCTTTGCACTCTATCAAAGTGGTTTTATGGGGGTAGGGTTATCATTTTCATTGAGTGCAATCATTGTTATTTCATCTGCTATTTATTATGCAGATACTAGTATGAAAACCAAAGAAAACTTTTTTAAAGGATTTCCTGTTGTTTGGAATATGATGATTTTTACGCTTTTTGTCGTCAGGCCAGGAGAGTGGATTACTTTTATCATTATTGTTTTATCGGCGATTATATCTTTTTTACCAATTTATTTTATTCATCCAGTAAGAGTCCTTCGTTTACGTAGAGTTAATTTTCCCATTTTTCTCTTATGGTGTGTTTTTGGTGTTTCTGCCTTCTTTTATCAACTAGAGGCTCCGTATTGGGTTAAAATAGGAATTTCGGTGACAGGAATTTATATATATTGTATTGGTGCAATCATGCAAATATTTCCTCAACTTGGGGGGGGGGAATATAAAAAAACAATGAAATAGTTGTTTTTAAAAGGGTGTAAGATGCAAATTGACTTTGGAGCAGGTGATGATATTTCTTTTACGAAAGAAGGATGTGCTGGTATTATAAAGCTCACGCGTCCTTCAGCATTAAACGCTCTTAATCAACGAATGGTTTCAGCTTTAAGAAAAGCTCTCAGAACATGGGAAACAGATGACAATGTTTCTTGTGTCTTAATTGAAGGGGAGGGTCGTGCTTTTTGTGCTGGTGGAGATGTTGTGGAAATCCATCATATGGGGAAAAGTGCCTCTGCTTGTCAATACTTTAGGGATGAATATAGCTTAAATGCTTATATCAAACATTTTTCAAAACCCTACATTTCTTTCTTAAACGGTATTTGGATGGGGGGAGGGGTAGGTATTTCTCTCTATGGTTCGCATCGAATTGTTACAGAAAATACAGTTTTTGCTATGCCAGAAGGTGCGATTGGGTTTTTCCCAGATGTAGGTGCAAGTTTTTTCTTACCATCTCTTCCCAATCATTTTGGCATCTATCTTGCATTAACGGGCGCACGCATAAAGTGGGGAGATTGCTTAAATTTAGGATTAGCAACACATGCCGTTTCTGAAATTGAATTCGATAGGGTTAGAAAAGCTGTTATTGAGCAAGGAGATCCCACTTTAGCTTTAAACCAGCGAGCAATTACAAAAGATTATGAAACGAGTCATGAGATACGTTGTATTATTAACAGTTGTTTTAGTGCCCACAGCTTAGAAGAATGTCTTGAGTTGCTACATAAAAAAAGCAATGAAGATGTTTTATTTGCTAAAGAATGTTATGATATTTTGCAGTCACGTTCTCCGACAAGTTTAAAAGTTATTTGGAAACAAATGAAACAAAATTCATCTCAAACGTTGGAAGACTGTATGAAAATTGAAAACCGCATAGCGCATCATATGATTCATTCACATGATTTTTATGAAGGTATACGTGCTATGTTAATCGATAAGGATAAAAGACCTAAATGGCAGCCAGATAAACTTTCAAATGTGACAGATGAAATGGTAGATTCTTACTTCCAACCTGTTGAACAAGAGTTATTATTGTGAAAAATAATTCACACAAACAGATTTCAAAAATCAATTTAATCTATAACTGTTACTTACGGTTTTTGGCACTTATTTGCTTAGTTCTAGGTGTTTTTTATTGGATACGCCTTGTGGGGGTCTTTCCAGGTGTTTTATGGCGTTTTGACCTTATGCCTTGGCAGTGGCAATTTGCATCAGCTATATTGGCTATTCTCTATCCTATTGCTTTAATTGGTCTTTGGATGTATTCACTATGGGGCATTATTTTATGGTGTGTTGCCGCATTGATTGAAACAATAGCAATATATTATTCCGATTTTATTTATCAGCCTTTTGTACCATTGTTTCATGGAATATTATTTTTAGCTTTTATTATCTTACAAATTATGATGATTTTTTTAAAAAGAGTAAAAAATAAAAAACCATTATGATTAAAATTTTCGAAAAAGATTTTTCAATCTTAAAAAGTCATCAAAAAGTTTTTTAAGTAATAAGTAAAAGATATTCACCTCAATTATCAAACTTCTATTCTTATATATTAAAATACGCCCTTTCTAAAAAGTTCCATAATATATATTATGCGATAACATGATACAGAAGATAAATCCTTTATCCCAAAAGAAAACCCTACTTTAAAACATCATCATATTTATATCATACAATTTACTTTTAAAATAAAATTTGGTCTTTAAAGTATATTCCTTAAAGACCAAAAATAGTGATAATAAAATTACATATAATAAATAAGAAAAATTACTGTACTATTTTACAACGTTTCATACGTGCAAGATCACTTAAAACAGCATTACGATTATTTAAAGCCGAAATTTCATTGCTTTCACTGGATTTAGGATCCATAAAAAACAGAGCAGGTAAAAATACAACACCTGCCGCTGCTAAAGCTACATTTTTATTTCTTGCTGTAGAACGCTCTCTAATTGTATCATTAATCTGTCGTTTATTAGCAAAAAACTCCCGTTGAATATCGGTGCAACTCATTGATCCATCATGTAATGTTGTCGTTGCAATATTTTTTTCTAAACGCCCCCCACATGCTGTTAAGGAAACTGCTAAAACGGCAATACATACACCCCGCTTAAAATTCTTATACATAAAAACCTCATTTTAAACATAAAAAAGTGACATTTATGTCAAAAATAAAACAAAATAAAGGATAATCTTCAAAAAATTTTATTTAACGTAAAATATTGTATGAATAAACTTATGCAGTTGTTTCGAAAGTAAGGCCCTGATACGCAGGTTTTACATAGGATGGAACGTAATTTACGACTGCATTATAATCCAGCGATCTATCCATATGTGTGAGTATTGCTTGTTTTGGCTTTAAATATTTTATCCATTGTAATGCTTGATCAACAGAAAAATGACTTGGGTGAGATTTAAATTGAAGGGCTTCAATGATGAGAACATCCAAACCCATTAATTTTGATAATGTTTTTTCAGGAAACTCACTAACATCTGTACAATAGGCAACATTTCCGATACGGAAACCTAAAGAATGAATATTTCCATGGTGTTGTAAATGCGTATTAACGCTTATTGCTCCACCCTCCCCTTGAATAATAAATTGGCTATCTTCATTGATAAGATGCTCTTTTAAAATAGGAGAATAAGATGAATCTTTTGGTGTTTGAAAACAATATCCGAAAGCATTTTTGAGATGTTCTAGTGTAAATCTGTCAGCATAGATATCTATTAAACATTTTTGTGCAAGTGCATAGCTGCGTAAATCATCAATACCGTGGATATGATCTGCATGAGAATGCGTGTAAAGAGCAGCATCAAGATGGTTCACATGCGCTTCAATCATTTGTGAGCGAAAATCCGGCCCCGTATCAATAACGATTGTTGTTTTTTTTCCTGATGGTTTAATGCGTTCAACTAATAAAGAACTTCTGTAGCGTTTATTTTTAGGATTGTTCGGATCACATGTTCCCCAATCACCATTAGGTCTTGGCACTCCTGGAGAAGGCCCACACCCTAATATTGTAAATCGGTATTGATCACACATAACTTTTGCCTTATTTCATTTTGCTAAATAAACGAAAAGCATTACGGGTTGTTATTTGAGCTGTTTCTTCAATGCTTAAACCAATTGTTTCAGCCAAAACAGCTGCTGTATAGCATACAAAAGATGGTTCATTTGTTTTTCCCCGATGAGGGGTAGGTGCTAAAAATGGTGCATCTGTTTCCACCAACAAATGTTCATGGGGCACAATTTTTGCTATTTCACGGATTTCAAGAGCGTTTTTAAAAGTAAGAATACCTGAAAAAGAAATATAACCACCAAGCTCAATTCCAGCACGAGCAAGTTGCATTCCAGATGAATAACAGTGAAGGATAAAGGGAAAAGCTCCTTCTTTTATCTGTTTGCGCAATATTTTTTCCATATCGATATCGGCATTGCGTGAATGGATAACAAGAGGAATCTGTGTTTCTCTAGAAGCGATGATATGTTCTTGAAAAACTTTCTTTTGTTCTTCTGGTGTAGAGTAATCATAATGATAATCAAGCCCCCCTTCCCCAAACGCAACAATTTTAGGATGATTCGAGAGCTGTATAAGCTCTTCCGCTGTAATATTTTGTTCTTCATGCGCATGATTGGGGTGTGTTCCAACGGAACAAAAGACTTGATCATAGCTTTGCGCAATAGCTAACAGCTTATCTAACTTATGAACATGGGTTGAAATTGTTATCATACGTTTAACGTTAGCATCTAAAGCCCGTTGGATAACATTATCCAAATCTTGTGAAAAATCTTCAAAATCAAGATGACAATGTGTATCAATCAACATGATGAGTATCTTCTTTCTTCAAGATATAACGAGGAAAAATTGGTTCTGGTGGTGGAAGATCAAGTCCTTCTTGAATTTTCGCATGGCTTATATGATACAACAACCGATCATCTTCAGCAATCGCAAGGATATTAAGAAGTTTTGCTGCTGATTGAGGTATGAAAGGCAAAAGCATTATTCCTATTCGCCGCAAGATTTCTACAGTTATATAAAGAACTGTAGAAAATCGATCTCGATCATTTTTACGTAAACTCCAAGGTTGTTCGTTGGCAAAATAGCGATTGGCATCTGCTACAATTGAAAAAATAGCTGAAAGGGCTAAATGCATACTATGAGAAGACATTGCTTGATGTACAGTTTCCAGCACCTGAAGAGATTGTTCTAAAAGCTGTTTATCTTGAACTAAGAATGAAGTTGGTTTTGGGACTTGTGCATTACAATTTTTGGCAATCATAGATAAAGAGCGCTGTGCCAAATTACCAAGATCATTAGCAAGATCAGCATTAATACGGTTCACTAAACTCTCATGGCTATAACTACCATCTTGTCCAAATGGCACTTCACGGAGAAGAAAATAACGGACCTGATCAAGACCGTAATGATCAACCATTTCAAAAGGATCAACGACATTTCCAATAGATTTTGACATTTTTGCACCACGATTAAGTAAAAAACCATGTGCAAAAATATTCTTAGGCAAATCAATTCCAGCAGACATTAAAAATGCTGGCCAATAGACTGCATGGAAACGAATAATATCCTTACCAATAATATGCGTATTTGCAGGCCAAAAATCACGTTTTGTTGAATTTTCATTGAAAAAACCAATTGCTGATAGATAATTTGTAAGTGCATCAACCCAAACATACATTACGTGCTTTGGATTATCAGGAACAGCAACGCCCCAATTAAAACTTGTGCGTGAAATAGAGATATCTTTTAAACCCGATTTGATAAAACTTATAATTTCATTTCGCCGCTCAAGTGGAGCAATAAAATCAGGATGTTTTTCATAATATTCAAGAAGAGCCTTTTCATAACGAGAAAGCCTAAAAAAATAACTTTCTTCTTCATTCCATTCAACTGGAGAGCCTAATTCCTTCTCGCGACGGATATTGTCTTGTCCAACTTCCGTATCTTTCTCTTCATAATAGGCTTCTTGGCGAACCGAATACCACCCCGTATAACGGCCGAGATAAATATCACCATTTGCTTCCATCTTTTTCCAAATTTCTTGACACGCTTGATAATGGCGTTCTTCTGTCGTACGGATAAAATCATCATTAGAACAATTTAATACTGCAAGCATTTTTTGAAATACCGCACTATTACGATCTGCAAGTTGCTGAGGTGTCATGCCTAATGCAGCTGCGGTTTGTTGCATCTTGAGACCATGCTCATCTGTACCAGAAAGAAAAAATACATTTTTCCCGTTTAACCGTTGAAAGCGGGCTAAAACATCGCTTGCAATGGCACTATAAGCATGTCCAATATGTGGAGCACCATTCGGATAAAAAATGGGAGTTGTTATGTAATATGTGTCACGCATGTCATACTCGTTGTAAAACGCTATAAATAGAAGATATTATGACATAGCGTTTGTTCATCGCATTGTCACGGAAAAACTAATTCTCATGAATGATCTTATGAACTTTAAAAAGTAAGTTAATAACAAACTGCTTTTTATCGAGATTAAACAGTTGTATTTCCTCTATTTCTTGATGAATCTCTTGCCATTTTCCCGCATATTTTTTTGAGAGAAATAAGTCTCCCTTTTCAACGAGCATAATAGCTTTTTTTTGAATTTTATTAAGAATTTCATCACAAAATTGTTGAAATTGGAATGTAGAAGAAACAGATGAAAATGTTTGTGCAAGAGTATGTACAATCGTTGCGTTACAAACAGGTTTCTCTAGGAGAGCATCAATTGTTTTAATAATTTCAAGACCGCCATGGCAAATAAGTAAAGCGGCTTTTCGAGGGCTTCCTTTAGATTTTTTAATAATCATTTCAATTGTTTTTTCATCAGGTAAATCCTGATCGGCGAAAATATGTATAATAACTTTTTTCATTTCATCGTTATTCAACGGACGAAAAGAAATTTTTTGACACCGTGAATGGATTGTTGGAAGCAATTTTCCTGAAGAATGTGCGATAATAACAAATAACGTTTTTGTAGGTGGTTCTTCAAGTATTTTGAGAATTGCATTTGCTGCATTTCTATTCATATCATCTGCAGAATCAATAATAACAATACGCCATCCATTATCTTGCGATGTTCGACTTAAAAAATGCATAATATCACGGATATCATCAACGAGTATTCCTGTTTTAAACTTTTGCGTTTTCACATCAAATCGACGTGAAATATACAAAAGACCAGGGTGACTTCCTTGTGTAATTTGGCGCCATGGGGTAGAATAAGGATCGGGTTTCAGGAAAGAACTCTGTTGAAAACTTAAAATATTCCAAGCAAGATGAAAGGCTAATGTAGCCTTTCCAATCCCATATTCTCCTTCAAATAATAATGCATGATGCAAACGCTCTTCTTTAAGCATTTGTGTCAAAAAATGACGAACATCCTCATGACCAAAGAGAACATTGTTCTGGGATGGTGATAAAATTGTATCAATATCATCATATTGGCGTAAGGTATTTACATTACTCATGAAAGCTGTTCCAACAATAGCTGATGACAAATATTTTTTATTTGATGAGCAATGGCTTCCACTGAGCCAGTGGCATCAATGACTCGAAATCTATGGGGTTCTTGTTTGGCCAATTGAAGAAAAGCCTGACGTCTTTGTTCTTGAATTTCCAACTGATCTTTTTCAAAATAATCAATTTCTTCTGTTTTTTTTCTTCGTAAATTTGCACGCTTCATACCACACATTGCTGGCATATCTAATAAAAATGTTAAATGAGGCAAAATACCATTGAGCGCAATACACTCTAAAACAGAAAGAAGAGAAGAACTGACTCTATTATTGAGTCCTTGATAAACGCGTGTAGAATCAATAAAGCGGTCACATAAAACGATTTTACCTTTTTGCAAAGAAGGTGCAATAACTTCATGAAAATGGTCAGCGCGTGCAGCTGTAAACAAAACAGCTTCAATCAACGGTCCATACTGTCGCGCCTGCCCCGACAACAAAATATGCCGGATTGCTTCTGCTCCTGGCGTTCCTCCTGGTTCTCGTGTTGTAACAACATCATAACCTTGGTGAGAGAGAGACTCAGCAAGTAAAGAAATCTGCACCGTTTTTCCTACCCCCTCCCCTCCTTCGAATGTAATAAAATAACCTGACACGTATGACCTTAACCTTATTAGCGCGTAACTACAAATATTTCCGTAACCATCCAATTGTTATTTCATAGAATGCATTTTTTACTTTTGCAAAGAAACTTCCTTCCTGAATATTCATTCCGGCAAAAACTGGTTTTTCCAGAAGAACCTTTTTATCTTCTAAAATTTGAATAACACCAACTGATTGCCCAGAAACGATGGGGGCTTTCAATGGACCATGATATTTAATTTTTGCTTTAACATTTACTTTTTTTTCATTCGAAAGCATAAAACTTATTGGTGTTTTAACAATGAGTGGAACAAAATTTTTCTTACCACCGTAAACAGAAGCACGACCAACCGTTTCTTCTTTTGTGAAAATTGTTTTGAGATCAAATGCCGTCATCCCCCATTGAAGAATGCGTTCTATTTCTTTTGTATATTTTTTACCATCTTGCAAACCATTGATTGCTAAAAAAAGACGTCGATGATTTTTAGAAATGGTGGCAACCATTGAAAAACCTTCTTTTTCACTGTAGCCAAAACCAAATCCTTCTACACCAATTTCCTTAGAAATAAGAGGGTTTTTATTACGTTGAAAAATATTATTCCATGTAAAATGAGGCTCACAATAAAGTGCATAATAATCCGGATATTCCTGAACAATATGACGTGCTAATATAATCATATCACGCACAGTTACAAATTGTCCCTCTTCGGGTAGCCCTGTAGCATTAACAAAATGACTCTGAGATAATCCAATTATTTTTGCGCGCTGATTCATCAGTTTTACAAAATGATCTTCATGTCCTGATATTCCTTCAGCAAGAATAATAGCAGCATCATTTCCATTCACAATAATTAAACCACGTAAAAGATCAGAAACACTGATTTCTGTCTTTATCTTTGCAAACATAGTGGTTGTACCGGAAGGTGCTCCACCTTTGCGCCAAGCATTTTCACTGACCTTGAATTTCTGCGTACTTTTTAATAATCCTTTTTTTAATTGATGAAATACAACTTCTGCTGTCATCAATTTTACTAATGAAGCAGGAAAAAAAGGAGTGTCACTTTGTTTTTCATAAAGTATTGTCTCTGTATCATCATCGAGTAATAACAGTTGTGATGCGGGAGTTTGAAAATCTTGTGCTCTCCCCCACGTATCAAATGCCAATACTCCCCATAATATCAATAAGATCCTTAATGCTGTATACATAGCTGCTCCTCCCATCCCAAAGATCAACATAAAGAATCTTATATAGGAAAAAACTTTTTGATTTCTGAAAATTGAGGAATTATTTACAACTCATAAAAAGATTTTATTTTCATTTAGCTTTAGAAAAAATAATATGACACGTTTTTTATCTTCCATGTAGGTTCAATTTAACATTTTAAATGTATGAGAGACAAAAGATTTTTTCCTATTTTTATTGATAGTATTTTGATTTGTTATGATAAATTATCATTTTAAAATTGAAGCTAACTCAAAATACTGTAAGATTCTTTCATCCCCTCTTCTCATATTGAATTCATTAAAAATCGCTTACTTACGGGTCATAAGTAGGGTTCGTATATGGATAAAAATTATTAAAAAAGAGAGTAAAAATACTTCTTATAAACCTCTCAAGTGTTAAGAATTATCGCACAAAACATCGGAGACTTGCAAAGTGTATGATGGTGTCGATTTATATCTTCATAAGAGTAAAGATGCTGATGTCTAAAGGCGTTAACAGTTATACCATTCACAGGCGCTGTCGCAAAATAGGCTTGTAGCGTGTTAAAGTATGTCTCTTTTAAATAAGTCCATGAATTGGCAATGTAAGTGTATTTTGTTTGAGACGCTCTGTTTTTCGTGAGGGAACTTACTCCATTAAAGAACATGATAAACAAAAGCATGAGATAATGCATAATCTTTTCATAAGATATTACCGTAGATACTTTAGAAAGATGCAAGGCCGAATCAAAAGAAAATATTTTTTTACTTGTTAAGCTTTTTATTCCTCTCAAATCGATTGTACAAGTTGTTTTAGAGATTACACAAACAGACTGACACAATAATTTACCTTCGTCTAGCAAAAGCTATTACAGCAAGAAAAGTACACGCTTTATTAAGCAAGCAATATCATAAAACGACGAATAGACCAGCAATGGAGTGGAAAGGCCGTACTGAATTTATAATAATAGAACCCAACCACGCTTTTTGAAAAGGACAAAGCGCTTTAAGATAAAAATCCTACACTAAATCCGTAATTTCTTACCTTTTTTACTAGAAAATTATATAGATAAAAAATCAATGCATTTTTTCTTAAAACAGTTGTAGCCAATTAACCTTTGTTTTTTTGTTTAGCTTATTTATAGAAGCAACTTGATCGAATGGTATCGGCTTATCAACCATGATAGGACCAATTTCTGGCAATTTAACTGCAACAGTTTTATTACGTTGTTCTTGTTCAACAGCAGCTGCTTTAGCTAATTCTTTTTTGTTCCTTGTATTGCGCTGCTCTTTTAACAAAACAGTTTCTCTTTTTTTCGCAACATTTTCCGACGCTAATGAATATGGGGCAGCATTTCCAGGAGTATAAGAGGACATTAAATATGCAGCATCATAATAGCCAACAGGTGCTTCAGCAATATATTCTACTTTAACATCTGCGACCCCCCTATCTACATACCCCAATATTGCCGCAGCTTGCCTTGATAAATCAATGATTCTGTCTTTCATAAAAGGTCCGCGATCATTCACTCTAACAACGATTGAAGACCCATTTTTCAAATTAGTAACACGAGCATAGCTAGGTAAAGGCATTGTAGGATGAGCAGCAGTCAAAAGATTCATGTCATAAATTTCACCGTTGGCAGTTAAACGTCCATGAAAATCTGAACCATACCATGATGCTTCGCCAACACGTTTATAAGTTGGATCACTTTGAGGATAATACCACTTTCCTTTTATTTGATAAGGTTTACCAACAATCGCTCGTCCACGCTTTTTTTCTTCCGATTGATTCTTCTTATTGGATACTTGTTGAGGTAGTACAGAAGTGTTTACGTTAATTGGTTTATTATGATAGGAATCTTTTATTGAAAAATTCATAGTTTGGCTTGCGCAACAAGATACCAGTGACTGAGAAATGACAATCATAGAAAACAATTGAAGTGTTGGTTTAATCATAAAAGTAATTTTCTTTTTTCTATTTGAAGGCATCTATTCAGTCCACTTATTTCTGTTAAGTAATACTGTAAAAACCACATCACGCTTTTTGTACGCAACGGAAGAATTTACGTTTTTTAATGATTCCCCTCGCGTATATACCACTCTTAAATTGGCTTCTTTTACCAAGAAATTAACGTATTGTTAACTTTTTTATGGTTTTTATACGAAATAAATGTACTATAGTAGATGTTAAAAAGATTAAAAGTTAAATGAATCAACATCTTATAGAAAATTCATTTCATAATATTAAAGTGTGAATAAGTGGTGATTTTAGCAACTGTTTTGCGAATCATGTAATGTATTGAGTATTAAAAAACTACCTATGGATTGAGAAAATTAGAAACTACATGTGCTGCCAACGCAGGTACAACCCTATCCGTAAGCTTAAAGCTCTTTTTTGTTGGGAAGGAGACAGCATAGCATCGCTCTATTCCAAAACAGCTGATAGAAAATGACAGACTATAGAATCAAAAAACTTCAAAAAGAATCAAAACAAAAAAGATTCTTAAATTTTTTATAGCCTATTGATATTACTTAAATTTGGTGAGCGCGCAGGGATTCGAACCCTGGACCTACTGATTAAAAGTCAGTTGCTCTACCAGCTGAGCTACGCGCTCCCACACAAGCTATCTAGTTTGCATACTATGTAGTTTGCAGAAAGTGAAGGGAACATACGGTTGACTTTCCATTTGGTCAACACCTTTTGGAAAAAATATTATTATTTTCTGCAGTTATCAATAATTTTCCGTTTTCGCTCCTTTACTTCATCATTGTATAAGTACTTTTTAATCTTCTTTTTGAAGTTTCAATAAAGGAAAAATTTCACTGCAAAATATTGCATAGATTCGAAGCGTTAAAATTATGAGAAATCCCCCCTTCCCCTCACATGGGTTGTTGAGCATAATGGGTAGAGAAGAAAAATACCTTTTATTATAATATTATTTTTATATTTTAGTGTTCAATTTTCAAATATGAATACAGATTTATAATATAATATATTGATTTATAATAATTTATCATTTTTTACTTGAGTAAAAATTCTCAAATACTGTAAGTTTTTCTCATTTCAAATCTTTTTTATATTGAAACAATAAAAAGCATTTGCTCGACCAATAAAAGTGAGGGAATAAAACTATATAAAAAAAGAAATGAAAATGATACTTATGCCTTCTTTCAATAACTAAAAATTATCGAAACATTAAGGGGATAGCAAAATAGTATGATAGTGTTAGCACGTTTGATATAAAAATGCGGCAATCCAATAGATTTTATATTATTCATCACAAAATCTTGATGAAAGCAAGCACATTGAGAGATACTTTTTTAAACAAATGTACCAATGAGCGACAATAGCATTCTAGAGGGATGACTTTTATTCATGCACAATGGCTATATAATGAAAGCCAATTTATTCTATAAAATAAAGCAGACATAATAATGCAAAATGATTCTCGATACACCTTGAGTGATCAGTTCTATTATTGACAATAATGTTTTCTAATTCACTTTTTATATCAGAAATTACAAGATACGTATATATATTTTTAAAAGAGAAAGATACCACTGATCATAAACTTTAGTGTCGAATAATTCAGTTTATTTCAGAGCTATAAAATATTTTTATATATGATGTAATATTAATGTATTTATATAATATATAAATAATATTTTAATAATGTTATTAAATAAATAATTTTATATTTATAATACATTAAATATAAATAAACATATTAACTTATTAAATTCACTTATAAGATCAAAAATAAAGCAAATAATTTTGATTTAGCGAAAAAAACTTGCATAATTATTATGTATACACGTATTTTTACTTTATTCCTTTTTATTATTTTGATTGGAACATTGAATGCTGACATGTAAACAATATGAGTTACTCTTGTTTATTCACAATCATATAAAAGAAACAGGAGTTTCTCCTTCTTTTGAAGAAATGAAAAATGCATTAGAACTTTCTTCAAAGTCTGGTATTCATAAGCTTATTATAGCTTTAGAACAAAGAGGTTTTATACGTCGTTTGCCTAATCGTGCGCGTGCAATGGAGGTGATTCGACTCCCTGAGAAAATAACATTTAACCTTTCTTTAGCACGTAAGATTTCTCCCAGTATGATAGAAAAAAATAAAAGAGAAATATCAAAAAACTTGAGTAATTTTGAAGTAGAAGAAAAAAAAAATACCACCATTCCCATTATGGGACGCATTTCTGCGAGCGTTCCTGCTTCTGCTATACTGCAACAAACAAGCACACTTTCTCTTCCACACGATATGGTTAATACAGGTGAGCACTATGCACTAGAAGTTAAAGATAATTCTATGGTGGAGGCTGGTATCCTTGATAAAGATACGATCATTGTGAAACGCCAAAATACAGCAATATCAGGTGAAATTATTGTCGCGTTTATTGATAAAAAAGAGGCAACATTAAAACGTTATCGACGCAAAGGAGCCTCTATTGCATTAGAAGCTGCGAATCCTCACTATGAAGTACGTACATACAAATCCGAGCGTGTAGAGATACAAGGCAAGCTTACTGGACTTATTCGTAAATATTAAATAACAATCGCATTTTATATTACGCTATACATACGCCAATAAAATACAGTAAAAAAAACCGTTGGACATTTTTAATATTGTGCCACAAGAAATTGATTTTCTTCTCACTCCTCAAAAGACATCCTCCCCCAATCTGATCTGAGAATAATTCAGATTCTTGTTGAATGAATTCTTTTTTCCCTTCCCTTTTACGCGCTTCACTTACGCAAGGCTTGATAAGTAAGCTTAGAAATATTCATTACACGCTCTAAAGTACTGAATGTTTTAAGGAGTTTGCTTTATATCATCGCTCTCAACGATGGTATTTTACAGTATAATAAGATAAAATCATATGCATGCATAAAATCACGTAAAATATTGTAGAAAAAAATCAAATAAATTTGTAACAGATTGTATTGCATATGTATAAAAATAAAGAACATTTTTTCTTTTTAAGCCAATAAAAGAGTCATTCAATTGTTCATAGTCATTATAGGATTATTATGGTCGCACCTCGTATTAGTTTTGTCTCTCTCGGATGCCCAAAAGCACTCGTAGATTCTGAGCGAATTATTACACGCCTTCGCTCTGAAGGGTATGAGATTTCACGTCAACATCAAGGAGCTGATGTCGTTATTGTGAATACCTGTGGTTTTCTTGACTCGGCAAGGAAAGAATCATTAGCCAATATTGATGAAGCTCTTAAAAAAAATGGAAAAGTTATTGTAACAGGGTGTCTTGGTGCTGATCCTGATGCTATTCGCCAAACATATCCTAATGTATTGGCTATTACAAAACCGCAAGCTTATGAAAGCGTTATAGAAGCTGTTCATACAGCAATTCCTCCTGTTCATGATCCTTTTCTTGATTTAGTTCCTCCCCAAGGTATTCGTTTAACTCCTCGCCATTATGCCTACTTAAAGATTTCTGAAGGATGCTCTAATCGGTGTAGTTTTTGTATCATACCTACTTTGCGTGGTGATCTCACTTCACGTCCCATCAGCGATGTTCTTCGTGAAGCTGAAAAACTCGTGCAAGCGGGTGTAAAAGAACTTTTGGTTATTTCACAAGATACGAGTGCTTATGGTGTTGATCTTAAATATCTCGAAAATTCTTGGAAAGATCGTACAATCAAAACCAAATTCTTTGATCTTTGTCGCGAACTAGGCGATATGGGTATTTGGGTACGTATGCATTACGTTTATCCTTATCCCCATGTTGATGAAGTTATCGAACTTATGGCTGCAAAAAAAATTCTTCCTTATCTGGATATACCTTTTCAGCATGCATCACCGACTGTTTTGCGTCACATGAAGCGTCCCGCACTTATGGAAAAAACAAACCGTAGAATTGAAAAATGGCGAAAAATATGTCCAGATCTTACTTTGCGATCAACATTTATCGTTGGTTTTCCTGGTGAAACGAATGAAGATTTTAATATACTTCTAGAATGGCTAGAAGAAGCAAAAATTGAACGCGCGGGGTGCTTTAAATATGAAGAAGTAAAAGGAGCTGCCGCAAATGATTTGGGATTAAAAAATATTCCTGAAGAGGTGAAAGAAAACCGCTGGCATCGTTTTATGGCAAAACAACAACAAATTTCTACACATCTTTTAAAGAAAAAAATTGGAAAAAGACTCCGAGTGCTTATCGATGAAAGTCAAGGAAAAGTTGCCAAAGGACGTAGTCAATACGATGCTCCAGAAATAGATGGTGTTGTCCATATATCATCACGACGTCCACTGCGTGTTGGTGAATTTGTCACTGTTAAAATCGAACAATCGGATGCCTATGACCTTTATGGTATAGCAGTTTAAAAAATTAACTCCTTCCCTGTCCTCAATGATGAAGATTTCTATTAGCATCGGTTTATAAAAAGATCTGCTACTCACAGTCGAACTTGATCACTTATATAGCTTACTTCATGAGAATTTACGAGCAATCTTTGCTCTGAATGTTTGCTATATACTCCCAAAATACCAAGCAGTTATATATTCTCTTAATTTAATACCTTATAAATGAGCTTTAAATGACGGTGACGGCGGCGCAAAAGAATAAAATCCACAAGGTTTCCCATTTTTAATTAACAAAAGAGCAAATCGACAGCCGTACTATTTTTTCATTTTTCATATTACGACAGTCATTGGTTAGTGAAAGGAAACTTTTTTCAAGAGTGTTTTATGCACACAAGAATTTCCTTTGTGATATGCAAACGGATGTTTTTTATGGATGCAATATAAGAGAATTTGAAACAAAACAATCTGACGATATTTAAATGAAAAAAATAAATTATCATTATAAATAAGTCTCTTATCTTAAACTCTTTAAACTTATTTTTTTTAATATCTAATTTTTATTAACACGTTTTAAAATCAAAGAATTTCTTATCAAGCAAATGACTTGGGCGCACATTTGTTAAAGCGCGAATCATCGTATCTTTACGTCCTGGCATTTGTTTTTCAATGTTTTTCAGCATTTCTTTCATTGCATTACGTTGTAACCCATCTTGACTGCCGCAAAGATTACAAGGAATAATTGGGAATTGCATTGCTTGAGAAAATTTTTCCATATCTTCTTCAGCAGCATAGACAAGAGGACGTAATACAAAAAGATCACCTTCATCATTTTTAAGTTTTCCAGGCATAGCGGCTAATCGACCACCATGAAACAAATTCATGAAAAACGTTTCCAAAACATCATCACGATGATGACCTAAAACTAATGCAGAACAGCCCTCCTCACGTGCAATGCGATAGAGATTTCCTCGTCGTAAACGAGAACAAAGGGAACAATATGTCTGCGTCTTTGCCAATTTATCTGTAACAATGGAATAAGTATCCTGATATTCAATACGATAGGGAATTTTATAAGAACTTAAAAAGTCTGGAAGAATATGTTTCGGGAATCCTGGTTGTCCTTGATCAAGATTACAAGCAAGAATTTCAATGGGTAAAAGACCACGCCATTTTAAGTCTAAAAGAAGCGCTAATAAACCATAAGAGTCTTTTCCACCCGATAAAGCGACAAGCCATTTTTTTCCCGTAGAGAGCATAGAAAAATCATCCAAAGCCTGCCGCATATGACGCAAAAGCCGTTTGCGCAATTTATTAAATTCTACGCTGGAAGGAGCAACCCGAAATATTGGATGACATTCATCTGCTTCTCTTTCCAAAAGATCATCTCTCTCTTCGTTTTCTTTTATTGCCTGATATTCAACTGAAACATCATTCATAATACCATATCCTGCACAAGTAATAGCTCGTTTTGCAAAGACAGAAACAAATATAAAGTAAACTTACATTTATGTTTTTTGAATTTATAAAATTAGATACATAAAAAAGAAATGGAACTATATAAGTTTATCGCTCTAAAACATAGCAATAAACTTAATATAGAACCATTCACAAAAAACACTTGTTAACTTCAAAGATTATAAAAAACACACTATTTTGAAGTTATAATCACAGAAAGAGGAAAACATGTTTCCTCATAAAAAATTATCGAGAATAAAATTCAACAACCAAATTAGGTTCCATTTGCACAGCATAAGGAACATCTGCAAAAGCAGGAATACGTGTAAAGGTTGCTTTCATCTGTTTATGATCAGCTTCAATATAATCAGGGACATCACGTTCTGCCAATTGTACTGCTTCTAAAACTAAAACAAGTTGTTTTGATTTTTCCCGAACCTCAATAACATCACCAGGCTTACAACGATAAGATTGAATATTTGTACGCCGCCCATTTACGTTAACATGACCGTGGTTGATAAATTGACGAGAAGCAAAAATTGTAGGTACAAATTTTGCGCGATAGACGACAGCATCCAAACGTGACTCTAACAGACCGATAAGATTTTCACCAGTATCCCCCCGTCGACGAGCGGCTTCTTCATAAGTTTTATGAAATTGCTTTTCTGAAATATCTCCATAAAACCCTTTCAGCTTTTGTTTAGCGCGCAACTGCACCCCATAGTCAGAAAGTTTTCCTTTACGACGCTGTCCATGCTGACCTGGACCATAATCACGACGATTGACGGGAGATTTTGGACGACCCCAAATATTTTCTCCCATACGACGGTCAATTTTATACTTTGTTGTTTCGCGTTTACTCATCGCATTTCCTTTAAAATAAAACACGAGATCTTAAGACCCCAAGGAAACGCGCCCTCCTCTGCCTTTAAATACTAAAGACTGACAGAATACCTTAACATATCAATATGCAAAGTTATCCACGGGACACGTCAATTAATGCCATTTTCTTGAAAGAAAAAGCTGGAACAGTTTTATTGATCTCGTATCCCAAAGTCAACTCTTTTCATGAGTTTTAAGCCAAATCCTTTTAATAAACGCTCCGTTGAAGAAGTGACCTTTTTTGATGTTAGCAACACAAAATCTTGATATTTCTTTACAGGTTGCTGCTGTATTTTTTCCGACAATGGCAATAATGATCTGGTATGTTTAGCGATAGCCTTTGCTGGATCAATCCATTTAACGGACCATAAAGCTTGTTCACGAAAGAAGCTAATCAAAAAAGGATAATGTGTGCAGGCTAAAACAATAATATCAGTATATTTGCCATTTTTTTCCACAAAACATGGAAGGATTTCTTTCTTTATCTCTTTCGAATCGATAGATTTTCCCCGTAAATAATTTTCAGCAAATCCAGCAAGCTTTTCACTTCCCACAAGCTGAACATGACACTGTCCAGCAAAAGAGTTGATTAATTCATTTGTATAAGCACGTTTAACTGTTCCAGGGGTTGCTAATACGGAAATAAAACCAGATTTCGTCTGTTCAGCAGCTAATTTAATTGCAGGAACCGTTCCTACAAAAGGAACATGAGGAAAATTTTGTCGTAAATCTGCCATCATCAGTGTAGAAACAGTATTGCAAGCAATGACACATAAGGCGGGATTATAACGTGTTAAAAGGTTTGTAAAAATCTTTAAAATATGGTCTTTCAAAACATTTTCTTCCCAATTGCCATAAGGGAATCCCGCATCATCAGCCACATAAATAAATTGCCTTTCAGGGATAAGAACACGCACTTCCCTTAAGACAGTTAAACCACCAATACCACTATCAAAAAAAAGAACAGGCTGTTCATCCATCAGTTTTCACACTTGTTTGTAATTTTTTACGGTCGCGCTCTTTAGGTGCTCCACTTCCCCGTGGATATTGTGGTGAAAAATAATCCAGTGAAGATATAACGCCCCGCAATAAACGAACCTCAGGTTCACTAAAGTTAGCACGCGTAAAAACAGAGCGTAAATTTGCAAGCATCACTTCTTTGCGTTCTGGGGGTCTAAAATATCCACGAATATCCAAAGCCTCTTCTAACTGAGATAAAAAACCATGAAATATTGTTTTATTTGCAGGTTCCATCTCTGCGGCACGAAATGCCGTATCGCTGACATTCTCTAGACCTGTTTTCATCCATTCGTAAGACATTAAAAGAACCGCTTGCGCAATATTGAGAGATGCAAAAGCAGGATTAACTGGAAAAGTGATAATTTCATCAACAAGGCTGATTTCATCATTTTCTAGTCCCCATCTCTCTCTTCCAAAGACAATACCTGTCTTATGTCCGATACTTTCACGCTGACGTAATACGCTTGCTGCTTCGACAGCACTTTTTACAGTTTTAAATCCACATCTTTCACGCGCTGTTGTGGCAAAAACATAGTGTAAATCTGCAATTGAATCACGCAATGTGTCAAAAATCACAGCGTTGTTAATGACATGATCAGCTTTACTTGCAGCAGCTCTAGCTTTTTCATTTGGAAACATTTCTCGAGGATTGACTAATCGAAGCTTAGAAAGCCCAAAATTTGCCATTGCCCTTGCGACCATACCAATATTTTCAGGAAGCTGCGGTTCAACTAAAATAATAACGGGACCATTTGTTAAATTTTCACGATTCTTATTCGTTCCTGCCATCAATACTCCCTAATTTCACTTAATTTATGCTCCATTCGCTGTTTTTTTAAACGCAATCTTCTTCAAAGTACACCAATGCTTGTTAATAATAAATTTTAAAAGCCATTCAAAGTAGACTATGGAGTTTATACAATTTATATAGGATATCGTAACATTTTTTACATTAATTTTATCTTGTTTAGTAGGTGACAACTCCTACCAGTCATAATCTCAGTTGAATTATGAAATCATAAATCCTAAAAAAGGAATATGTATTTTATTCCCAAACTTTTTCCTGCAAAGCTTATCCGTCGTTATAAACGTTTTCTTGCGGATGTTAAACAAGATGATCAACATGTTTTCACCGTGTCGGTCCCTAATACAGGATCAATGCTTGGATTAACAGCTTCCAACTCCAATATTTGGCTTTCATATCATAACAACAGCAAGCGAAAATATGCCTATCAATTAGAAATTGTTGAAACCGATAATACTTTGGTTGGCATTAATACCACTTTACCCAATAAACTTGCACTAGAAGCAATTCAAAACGAATTACTACCAGAATTAAGTGGGTATAAAACAATCTTAAAAGAACAACGCTATGGGACACAATCACGAATTGACTTTCTTTTACGTGATGACATTCTTCCTGATTGTTACCTAGAAGTTAAAAATGTTCATTTTATTCGTCAAAAAGGATTAGCAGAATTTCCTGATACAGAAACAAAACGTGGTGCACGTCACCTTGAAGAACTTATAGGGGTTGTACAACAAGGAAAACGAGCAGCTATGCTTTATATTATTCAACGAGAAGATTGCTCAGCTTTTACAATTTGTCATGATCTTGATCCACTCTATGGACGTAAGTTTGATTTAGCATTAAAATCAGGAGTAGAATGTTATGCTGTAAAGTGTCATGTAAGTGTAGAAGGCATTTTTCCGATTCAGAGAGTAAAAATAGAAAACAGAAGAAACAATGACTGAGTATATTGAATATAATGAAATACCTTTAAAATTTAATGGAAAAATCCGCATTTTTGATGATTATGCTTTTGCGAAAATGCGTGAAGTTGGTCGTATTGCTGCAGAATGCCTTGATGCGCTTACGGATATTATTAAGCCAGGCGTTACTACGCAAGAAATTGATGATTTTGTATTCATTTTTGGTGCTAAGCGAGGAGCTCTTCCTGCTGATTTAAATTATCATGGATACAGCCATTCATGCTGTACATCCATCAATCACGTTGTTTGTCATGGTATTCCCAATAAAAGACCCTTGCAAGAAGGCGATATTGTGAATGTTGATGTAACCTTTATCCTTGATGGTTGGCATGGAGATTCAAGTCGAATGTATCCTGTTGGAAAAATCAGACGTGCTGCAGAACGCCTTTTACAAATAACCTATGAAAGTCTTATGAAAGGAATTGCTGTTGTTAAGCCTGGAGCAACCACAGGTGATATTGGTGCTGCTATTCAACAGTATGCAGAATCTGAACGGTGCTCAATTGTGAGAGATTTTTGCGGACATGGTATCGGTCAGCTTTTTCATGATGCACCCAATATCCTCCATTATGGAAACCCTGGAGAAGGAGTCGAATTAAAACAAGGTATGATGTTTACAATTGAGCCTATGATTAACCTTGGTAAGCCACAAGTTAAGATTTTATCTGATGGTTGGACTGCCGTTACCCGCGACCGCTCTTTGACAGCACAATATGAACATACAATTGGTGTCACAAATGAGGGGTGTGAAATATTTACACAATCTCCTAAAAATATTTTTTATATTCCCAATTCGTATACCTAATGCACTGTAGAGATGTTATGGCTAAAAAATTAAATCAAAAGGAAGATATTCAAAGTAATCACTTTGCATTAACATCAAGTTTTCCACTCATCCCAGTATCTGAAAGAAAAAGTAAAGAGCCTGAGAAAAACACACAGCTTCATAAACATTATCAAGGACATCGTGAACGTCTTCGGAAACGCTATTTAAAGTCAAAAGGAAATGCAATTGAAGATTATGAATATCTTGAATTATTGCTTTTTCGCACAATCCCCCGCGCAAATACAAAACCCATAGCTAAAAATTTGATAGCACGTTTTGGTTCATTAGCTGATGTATTGGGAGCTGATATTCACCGGCTTCAAGAAGTTCAAGGATGTGGTCCCGCAACTGCAATTGATTTAAAAATTATCTCAGATGTTGCTGGACGTCTTGCTCGTGCACAATTATTTAAACGCGATATTTTTTCATCATGGGATAAAGTGTTAGCTTATTGTAAAGCTGTTATGGCTCACGAAACCCGTGAACAATTTCGTATTTTATTTCTTGATAAGAAAAACGGCTTACTTGCTGATGAGGTGCAACAAACTGGAACTATTGATCATACTCCTGTTTATCCTCGTGAAGTTATTTCTCGAGCTTTAGAGTTATCCGCATCAGGACTGATTTTAGTCCACAATCACCCTTCTGGCGATTCCACACCATCTGACGCAGATATAACAATGACATACAGATTAAAAGACGCAGCAAATGCATTAGGCATTACTATCCACGATCACCTTATTATCGCACGAAATAACCACACGAGCTTTAAAGCATTAAAGCTTATATAAACCTTATAGGATGAAAAAAGGCTTCATTCAACAATGAATAACGAATCAATTTTCTAAATCAATATCTAATATAGCCATTGAAAAATTATAGGACAGCTCATCTTCATCTTCATCTCGATAAATAATACCTAAAAACTCATCCCCCATATAAACCTCACAAGAATCATCTTTCTTAGGCCGTGCTTTGACGTGCAATGCTGAGTTTTGGAATATATTTTTTAAATAATTATTAAGTTTTTTTATTTCATCAGCATTCACTATACTCTCCTATTTTTTGAGACAATTAAAACAATTGCGTGTCATGCAAATAAGACACACCTATGATTCTATAAAGTTAGTAAAAAAGCTTAATCTGAATATTCACTTAATATTACATATATTTACACTGCTTTTTATACATTCATAAAAAACTTCTACAAAAGGAATCCTCATTATTAAATATACCCGTATAAATTAAAAAACGGCAGAAAATTGTATATTTTTAATAATTTTACTTTATTTCTAATTTTAGCATCTGCATTTACAGATTCCTATTCGGGAGAAAAATTGATCAACCATTTATAGTTTTGTTCCTTCTATAAAAAATTCAAAGAACAAAACTTTTTTATTTAAAGCTACAGTTTTTAGCAAAAAACATTATTATATCATTAAAAAATAATTCTTTTTAACGACTTTTTAAAGTAGATATTGTCTAACCTTAGAAGAATTACATCTCTAAAAAATATACAAAATAAGCTAATAAGAGTTCATTTTTCTCTCCATTTTTATAAGAATTCATTTCATAATGGGAAATTTTTAAATAAGCTTTCAGTTTATATAGAAGAATATTAGGTATTTTTGTAAATACTAAAACCTATGAAGAATGCCTATTTTATAGGATAACGAGAAAGAAAATCGATAACTCCTTTTTTATAAACTTTATCGCCTACAGCAAGCATATGATCACGACCAGGAATTGATAAAGCTTCACCATAAGGCAACAAAGCTGCTAATGGTTCTGCAGCGCCACCAATTTCATCTAATGAACCAACGGCAACAAGTGCAGGTTGTTCGATTTTGTAAATTTCAGATGCCGTTAACTCCTGTTTTGATGTGATAATACAAGCAGCCAGAGCACGTCTATCGCTTTTCGTTTGATCAGCAAATTTACGGAACATTAAACCGCGCGTATTGGTAATGGTAGAAATATCTTCCGCTAAAAGAGCTTCAGCCACAGGCTCCCAATTTCCTGCTCCCGTTACCATACCAATACCTAAACCACCAAAAATAACGCTGTTCACATATGTTGGATGCAAAAGAGCCATAAAAGCACTAATACGAGCTCCCATAGAATATCCCATAACATGGGCTTTAGATAACTCTAAATGCTGTAGTAACTTTATCGCATCACCAGCCATAGCTTGAGGTGTATAAAAAGCAGGATCATAACTTTTAACTGAATCTCCGTGACCGCGATTATCAAGAGCAATAACACGATATCCTGCTTCCGTGAGAATACGAAACCAACCTGTCGCATACCAATTCACCCGTGCAGAAGATCCAAAACCATGAATCAACAAAACAGGAGCGCCTTGCCCTTCTTCTCGATAAGCAAATCGCAAACCATCATATTCAAAAAAACGAATATCTTCAGCGGTCATTTTTTATTGCACTTTCCACAAAGTACAGGATGAATAACACGTTGCCCTTTTTGTATCTGTTTTTCAGAAACTTCACCAGCATTAATTTCAAGTGCAAAAGCTGCAGGAACTCCTGAGGAAATAGTGTTTGTTGAAAATGGAGAAGTATTTTCAATAATCGATACAATAATTCCCTCAGAGTTTAAAAAAATCATATCTAAAGGTAAAGGTGTATTTGCCATCCACATAAAAAACTTCTGCTCATCTCCCGATAGATAACCTTTTTGCTGCTTAAAGAGCATTGCACGATCGCGTGGAAAATCAGTCCGATACATTAAACCAGCTGCTGCTTGAAATGGCGTAAAAGCAAGCTCTACCTTATAATAAATCGCACCTTGCTTTGTATGTATTTCTAAAGGAATTGGATGAACGGGAATCTCTATGGGATTCTTTGCTAAAACAATATGCACGTTTAACATAAAAAGTATCGCCAATAAAATGATATGCTCTTTTTTAAAAGGCTTTAACATTCTTGTCTCCACCACAGAAAAATTTCAAACTTTGTTTCTAAAATAAAAAGTGCTAAAAAATCAAAAAAGAGAGCTGTTTCCTTGTTTTTCTCTATTTTTTCTCAACACAATAGGCGCAATTTTTCCATTTGGTTTACCGATTCACGAGAGTCATATTTTCTTGAAATATATTTACCTCTCTAGCTTTTTATGCAATAATCACCTTTAAAAAACACAGAAAACATACTGATTTTACTAGTAAAATTCAATGCACAATAATTTAATGCGTAGAAAAAGGAATACCTATATCTGGATAAATTTCTGCTGTCATTAAACCTTTTTCCCCTTTTCCAAAACGCACAAGAACAACTTGGCCCGAACGAAGCTCTGCTAAACCAAAACGACGCAACGTCTCCATATGAATAAAAATATCTTCTGTTCCTTGTCCACGGCTAAGAAAACCGAAACCTTTATCACGATTAAACCATTTAACAATTGCACGTTCTAGGCCACTTTCTGGAGTCACAACAACATGGGTACGGGCTGGAACTTCTGATGGGTGAACAGCTGAAGAACAATCTATGGATTTCACCTGAACGCACTTTAATCCTCGTTCAGTTTTTTCCACAGCACAAATAACTTTAGCTCCTTCCATCGCTGTTTGAAAACCATCCCGTCGCATTACTGTAACATGCAATAATATATCGGGAAAATGAGGTAAATCAGGTACAATAAATCCATACCCCTTACTACCATCAAACCACTTAATGACACCACTTATTTCAATAATCTCTCCACAAGCACCTATACTCTCCTCAGATAGGGAACAATCCTTTAATGCATCCTTACTCGTCATAATAACGTGATCCTGTAGCTTTTATAAATTGTACGATATTGATTCTCTAATTTTAAGTAAACATTGCTCTTGTACCAACACGCAAGTCCCAAGATAAGATTTCCCCATATTGTCGTATCTTCTATGTTAACATCAGCGAATATCAACATGAATATTTATAAAACTATTTGATTGTACGCTTTATATATCTTACAAAGAATGCCCTACAAAAGAGATCATATAAAAGGTTTTTTTACATAATGATATTTTCATTAATGCGTAACTTGCATGATGAAGAAGTTCAATATAAGGTGCAAAAACGACAATTCAACTAAGGAAAATGCGCATGCAATTGAAAAAAATCCTTACAACAATCACAGCATTCATTGCATTTACAGCAAATGTATATGCAAGTGAACCTATCAAAATTGGTGTTTATCTTCCATTAAGTGGTCAAAATGCATTTGGAGGTCAGCTTGAAATTAGAGGTATAGAACTAGCCCATAAAAAAGTTCCAGAAATTTTAGGCCGTAAAGTGGAACTTGTTATTATTGATAATAAGTCTGATAAAGTAGAAGCAGCTAATGCTGTTATGCGTTTAACAGCAAGTGAAAAAGTGAGTGGAATCATTGGGAGCTATGGCTCTTCGCTTTCGTTGGCAGGTGGTGAAATATCTGAAAAAGCAAAGACTCCAACCATTGCAACGTCCTCAACGAGTCCCCTTGTTACACAGGGTAAAAAATATTACTTTCGCGCTTGCTTTATTGATTCCTATCAAGGAGTAGGAATCGCAACTTATGTAAGCCAAACTTTACACGCAAAAAAAGCTGCTATCCTCAAAGATATTTCAAACGATTATGCTATTGGTCTTGCAAGTTATTTTACACGTGCTTTCAAAAAATTAGGTGGTGAAGTTATCTCAAATTTAAACTATAATTCCGGAGATCAGGATTTTTCAGCTGTTCTTACGCAAATTATTGCACAAAAACCTGATATTTTATTCATTCCATCTTATTTTTCTGAAGGTGCTATCATCATGAAACAAGCACGAGAATTAGGAGCGAAGTTTCAAATTATGGGTGGAGATGCTATGGATAATCCAGAAACCATTACGATTGCAGGAAAAGCGGCAGAAGGCTTCTTACATACAACACTTCCCTATAGTGAGGATATGCCAAATATGTCAGTAGCTGCGCAAGAATTCACAAAAGAATGGAGAGAAGCTTACCCTGACAAAGAGCCAAATATCAATTCTGTTTTAGGGTACACGAGTTATATGATGTTTATGAAGGCTATTGAAAATGCAGGTAGCGCTGATCGTGAAAAAATTACTATCGCACTTAGCAAATTAAAAGATTTTCCAACTCCCTTTGGTGATATGTCCATGGATGAAAATCATAATCCTAAAATTCCTATTGGTATCATTAAAATACAGGATGGAAAACGTGTTTATTTAGAAGAAGTTAAACCTGCTTTTTAATTAAGAAGTTTTACTAATGAAAATACAAGAATTGGTTGAGGATCTTTTCTCAACCAAAAACTTAAAGGTTTCTTGTTGTCTTATGTAAATTAACAAATGTGGAAGGATGAGAGATGAGCACTGAAATGTTCATCCAGTATTTTTTTAATGCACTGGCATTGGGATCTCTTTATGGACTTATCGCTATTGGTTATACTATGGTCTACGGTATACTGAGACTCATTAATTTTGCTCACGGTGATATTTTTATGCTGGGAGCATATTTTGTTTTCTTTTCCACAATTGGCTTTATGCCTGCTTGGGCAGCCCTTCTTCTTTTGTTCCTCGCTGCTCTTGTTTATTATTCGGTCTTTGTAGGGTTTAAAAGGCGTCCTCCAATTTATTGGATTGCTGTTTTTTTAATTCTTGCTTTAGGGTTTGTTTATTACTTTAAAATTTCTCCACAGGATTTCACTCCGATTTGGGTTTTAGCGCTTTGTTTTTCCATTTTTATTACAAGTGCAGTGGGTGTTACTGTTGATCAATTTGCCTATAAACCTCTACGCCATGCTCCACGTATCTCGGCATTGATCGGTGCGATCGGTGTTTCTTTTTTTATTGAAAATCTTGCTACTGTACTCTTTAGTGGTATTCCGAAAGGTGTAAAACAACCAGATTTTCTTGTAACACCATTTTTATGGCATCTAGGATCAGACGCAGATGGTATCATTAGAATTGCTCCTATGTCTCTGATTGTTCCCGTTGTGTCATTAATTCTTATTGTATTACTGTTATGGATTATCCATAAAACGAAACCGGGTCTTGCTATGCGTGCAATCTCCCATGATATTGAAACGACGCGTTTGATGGGTGTATCTGTTAATAAAGTCATTGCATTTACATTTGGAATAGGCTCAGCACTTGCCGCTATATCAGGCATTATGTGGTCTTTGCGCTATCCTCAAATTCAGCCTTATATGGGTGTTCTTCCTGGTCTCAAAGCATTTATCGCTGCTGTTATCGGAGGGATTGGTTCGATACCAGGAGCAATGTTGGGAGGATTGTTATTAGGGTTTATTGAAATTATGATTATCGCATTTTTCCCCGCGCTATCTGGATATCGAGATGCCTTCGCTTTCATTTTATTGATTCTGATTTTATTGATATTGCCCACAGGATTAATGGGTAAAAAAAGTCAGGAGAAAATCTAATGGCAAAGTCAGTGACAACTATTTTATCGTGTATAAGTGTTTTAGTTCTCATAGGTTTTTTATTTTATGCTGATAGCCATTTTAATGACTATACGCTTCGTATCATAAATCTGATTGCTATTAATGCGATACTGGCAATTTCGCTTAATTTGATTTATGGTTTTACAGGTATGTTTTCTCTTGGACATGCTGGCTTTATGGCTATTGGTGCTTATGTCTGCGCAATTTTACTGCTTTCTCCTGAACAAAAAGAGATGATGTGGATTCTTGAGCCTATCGCTGAACCATTGTATCATCTGCAATTACCTTTTTTCATTGCTGTTGTTGTAAGTGGTTTGTGTGCCGCAGTTGTAGGTTTATTGATTGCTTTGCCAATATTGCGTCTTGGTGGTGATTATCTTGGAATTGCAACATTGGGTTTTGCAGAAATTATTCGCATTGTCATTACAAATGCAACATCGCTCACAAATGGCTCTTTAGGAATCAAAGGAATACCTCAAAATGCAACATTATGGTGGAACTATGGTTGGCTAGCATTCACAGTTCTCTTTATTGTTCTCTTACTGCGAAGCAATACTGGTAATGTATTACGTGCTATTCGTGATGATGAAATAGCTGCGAAAACTATGGGAATTAACGCTTTTTTCTACCGTAGTTTTTCTTTTACTGTTGGAGCGTTTTTTGCAGGTATAGGTGGAGCATTAATGGCTGCTCTTATTTCAACCATTGATCCCAAAATGTTTAATTTTCTTCTCACTTTTAATATTTTGATGATTGTTGTTGCTGGTGGTTTGGGTTCAATTACAGGGAGTATTATTGGTAGCATTGTTATTACAGTTATGCTTGAATGGCTTCGTATTATTGAAAGTCCATTTGACTTAGGTTTTATACATATTCCAGAAACACCAGGACTTCGTATGGTTGTTTTTTCTCTTTTATTGCTGGTAATTATCTTGTTTTGGAGAAAAGGCTTGATGGGACAACGTGAATTCTCATGGAATGGAATTTATAGCTTTCTGATACGCAAAAAACTTTCTAATACTGAGGGAAATCTATGAACGACACCATCCTTTCACTCAACGAGATCGTCATGCGTTTTGGCGGATTAGTTGCTGTAAATAATATTAATATGGCAATTAAACGAGGAAGTATTACTGGATTAATTGGTCCCAATGGTGCTGGAAAAACAACAGTTTTCAATATGATTTCGGGATTTTATGCCCCTACAAGCGGTATCATTCTTTTTGATGAGCAAAAAATTTCTGGAGCACCTCCTTATATTATCTGCAGACGCCATATCGCCCGAACATTTCAAAATATTCGTCTTTTTTCAGGGTTAACGGTTTTGCAAAATGTTATGGTGGGGGCGCATGTTCGACAAAAATATCCTTGGTTTTCTTCAGCTCTATTTTTTTCAAAAGCAATGAAAGAAAAAAAAGAAATTTATAAAAACTCCATGGAGCTTCTTGAACGGCTACAACTTGATCACCTTGCCAATCAATCGGCAACAGCTTTACCTTATGGTGTGCAGCGACGTCTAGAAATTGCACGTGCGTTAGCCACAAAGCCCAAATTGCTTCTTCTTGATGAACCTGTTGCTGGCATGAATCCACAAGAAAGCGAAGATCTTAAAGAATTTATAACAAAAGTGCAAAAAGACTTTGATCTTACAATTCTTCTTATCGAGCATGATATGAAAGTGGTTATGGGACTTTGCCAACATATTTTAGTCATGGAACATGGCTGTTGCATTGCCAATGGTACACCAGATGAAATTCGTAATAACCCTAAAGTTATTGAAGCTTATCTTGGCGGAGATGTGTATGGATATTCTTAAAATAAAAAATCTTCACGTTCATTATGGTGCCATTAAAGCTGTCCAAGATCTTTCTATGTCCATAAAAAAAGGAAGTATTGTCACTTTAATTGGCGCCAATGGTGCAGGAAAAAGCAGTATTGTACGTTCTATTACAGGACTTAATCGCTCTGTGTATGGAGAAATTACCTATAATGGCAAATCAATTATTAAAAAGTCACCAGAAGAGATTTTGCGTTTAGGGATTGCTCTCAGTCCTGAAGGGCGTCGTATTATGCCTCATCTCACTGTTTTAGAGAATCTCCATCTAGGTGCTTATATCCGTCATGATAAACAGGGAATTTCTCGTGATATTGAATGGATATTTGATCTTTTTCCACGCCTACGTGAAAGATCAAAACAGTTGGGAGGAACAATGTCAGGTGGGGAACAACAAATGGTTGCTGTAGGCCGCGCACTCATGAGCAATCCTGATATGGTCATATTAGATGAACCGTCGTTGGGATTAGCGCCCCTTCTCGTTCGGGAAATTTTTTCAATTATCCGAAAAATTAATGATATGGGAAAAACTGTTCTTCTTATTGAGCAAAATGCATTTGCTGCACTTTCCATAGCTGACTATGCTTATATTTTAGAGGTAGGGCATATTTTATTTCACGGTGAAGGTAAAGCTATGCTTTCTGATCCACGTGTTAAAGAAGCCTATCTTGGTGGATAAAGGCTACAAATTAAGGAAATAAAGTTCTCCCCTCCTCCTTTTAAAAAAGCATCTCTCTATTTAATGAGAAATGCTTTTTTGCGCTTAACTATGATATCCACCATTTTTCTGCACAGTATACTCCTGCTGCTTGTTCAATAATGTGCGCTATCTGAAAAATAACTTCCTCAGAAAAAGGTTTACCAATCAATTGCAGTCCTAACGGTAAACCATTTGATGACAGACCAGCAGGAACAGAAATTCCTGGTAAACCAGCCATATTAACTGGTACCGTAAAAATATCATTAAGATACATTGCGACAGCATCATTTTTTATTTTTTCATCAGCAATACCAAAAGCAGGTGTTGGTGTTGCTGGTGTCAAAATAGCATCAATGCCTGAAGCAAAACATTGGTCAAAATCACGCTTTACGAGTGTTCTTACTTTTTGAGCTCTTAAATAACAGGCATCATAATACCCAGATGAAAGAACATAAGTTCCAACTAGAATGCGCCGTTTGACTTCATCTCCAAAACCAACAGAACGCGTATTTTCATACATCTCAATGATGTCTTTTCCAGGCATGCGCAAACCAAAACGCACACCATCATAACGCGCTAAATTAGAAGAGGCTTCTGCAGGAGCGATAATGTAATAAGAAGGTAGAGCATATTTTGTATGGGGCAAAGAAATATCTTTAATCTCAGCACCTGCTTCTTTTAACCAATTTATTCCTTTTTGCCAAAGCTCAATAATTTCTGGAGACATTCCATCTACATGATATTCTTTTGGAATACCGATTTTCATTCCTTTGATTGATTGACCAAGATAACTTTCATAATCAGGAACTGGTAAATTGACGGAAGTAGAATCTTTTTCATCAAAAGAGGCCATTGATCTTAGTAAAATAGCACAATCACGAACATCTCTAGCAACAGGTCCAGCTTGATCAAGAGATGAAGCAAACGCAACAACGCCCCATCGCGAACAACGTCCATAAGTTGGCTTTATTCCTACAGTTCCAGTAAAAGCTGCGGGTTGACGTATTGAGCCACCTGTATCGGTTGCAGTTGCACCAGCACAAATTTGTGCCGCAACAGCGGCTGCGGATCCCCCCGAAGAACCACCGGGTACGAGTTTTTCATTTGAGCCTTTTTTTCTCCATGGACTAATAACGGGACCATAATATGATGTTTCGTTGGATGAGCCCATAGCAAACTCATCCATATTAAGTTTTCCTAACATCACAGCACCATCTTGCCATAAATTAGCCGTGACAGTTGATTCATAGTGCGGTTTAAAACCATCAAGGATATTTGAACAGGCTTGAGTATGAACACCATAGGTTGCAAAAAGATCTTTAATCCCCAAGGGAATTCCTTCCAAAAGCCCTTCCTGCCCTCTCGCTAAGCGACTGTCTGATTCAGCAGCCATTTTCATTGCCTGTTCTGCTGTTATTGTTACATAAGCATTCAAAATTGGATTAGCTGATTCTATTGCTTGTAAATAAGCTTCCGTTAATTCTGTTGCTTTGAGATTTTTCTTTATTAAAGCATCACGAGCTTGCGCAATTGTGAGAGTTGTTAAATCAGTCATATTGGTTCTCAAATTTCAAAAATATAAAAAGTTACTCAACAATTTTTGAGACAAGAAAAAAATTTTCTTCTGTAACAGGGGCATTGGCTACAATATCTGCTGCTTTATCGCCATCTGTAACACTATCTTCACGCATTCGTAGAGTCATCGGCATCACAGAAGTTAATGGCTCAACTCCACTGACATCAACTTCATTCAATTGCTCTACAAAACCTAAAATAGCATTGAATTTTTTTGTCACAGGTTCTATCTCATCATCGTGGAGAGCAATCCTTGCTAAATGTGCTATCCGCTTGACTGTCTCTTGATCAACAGACATACTCTTTACGCCTTTCTGCTTTTTTGTTTATTTATTGATCTTTATTCTGGCTATACAAGGCTGCACTTGTAAGTGCAAGAATATTAGATAACATGAATAAAGAATATAACTATAGATCTGAAACATTAAAAAACGTATTATACCTTTATGACTGTTATTAATATAGATGAAGTTATAACACATCTTTTGCCTAGACAAACGATAGCAGGCTTAGATTTAGGGACAAAAACGATCGGAATTGCGATTTCTGATAGGGGGTTGATTGTCTCAAATCCGCGTCCTGTATTACAGCGAAAAAAATTTACAGAAGATGCTTACACACTTATTAAAATTTTTGACCGTGAAAATGTAGGCGTTATTATCATTGGCTTACCTCTTAACATGAATGGAAGCAGTGGCTCTCGTGTTCAAGCAACCAGAGCTTTTGTGAGCAATATGAAAGCTTATACAAAAATTCCATTTGTTTTTTGGGACGAACGTTTATCAACAATTGCTGCGGAACGGTCTCTTTTAGAAATGAATGTATCGCGCGCTAAAAGAGCAAGCCGTATTGATTCGGCAGCCGCCGCTTTTATATTGCAAGGTGCTCTCAATAGAATTCAAAACTTTTATCATATGGAAGGATAGAGGACATTGAGCAAATGCCCTGCATTATATCGCGCAATGAGCATCCCGTAAGAAGATCTCCATTGTCCCCCAAGGCGGCTTTCCATATAGGCATTCGCAACATGTTCTATGTCTGTAGAACGTAATGCTGCTGCTGCTGCTGCATAAGCTACTTGTTCAACAAAAAATCTTCCTGCACCTTCATTTGCTGATGCCATATCACCTGCTGACTTAATAATTTCAATTGCTCGGGGTCCCGCTGGTCCAATATCAAGAGCAATTTTTTCCAACAATTTCTGAAACAATCCCGGTGCTTTTTCAGCAATAAGAATGGCATCCTTTACCAATTGATTAGCAGAACTATTTCTCACAATTCGCGCAGGCCCATTATGCAACATTTGTGATAATGGATTATTCTCTATAAAACTTTCAATACCAAGTTGTGCAATAATTTCACCAATAATAGGCACAACCAATTGACTTACATGATAAGCAATAATAGGTGTCATAATGCGGGCAAAAGCTGCTTCAGAACGGTCATTTGCTGCATTGTCAAATGCTCTCGCTAAACGCAAAACCAATGCTTGTGAGGCAGCTATATCTAATGCAATATCTGCAAAAATACGTTCTGTCAGTGGAGGTAAAGGCTGATTGGGTATTTTTTTCCGGAAAAAATCCATACCAAATTGAAGAGCCGCTCGTAAAACACCTGCCGATATGACAGATTGATCGAAACGCATCATCGTCTCGATATCTTTAATAACTTTAAGCCCTTCTCCAGCATTTCCCAAAAGCCAGCCATAACTGCCTTGGAAGTCGACAACCCCCTCTGGTGTTAAAAGTTCTCCAGATCGCTGAATTAAATGACGAATCGATATAGATCCATTTAATGCGCCATTTTCTTGTATGCGTGGAATAAAAAAACAACTTAAATGACCATCTAAATCTGCACTAACAAGATATCCGTCAGCGGTAGGATTAATAACGTTGGTTTTTACAACATTTAAACGATATAGATCACGTTCCATACTTTCATCGAAAGAAATTTTCTTAACACTTGGAAAATTGAAAGCGTATTTTTCAATATCGTCAAATGCACAAGTTAGAGAAGCAGCCTTTTTATGATGAATAGGCTTTGATGAGGAATCATATTGGCGTGATAAAAGGACATGTTGCCATTTTTTGAAGAGCTCAATATCACTAATTAAAACAGCAATAGCTGCACTCGTTATGATAACTTCATTCAAATGTCCTGTTTCTAAACCAGCAGATAAAGCTAAACGAATCGCACGCGCTTGATAGCGTACTCCATTTTCTGAGCTCGTATTTTCCCAAAGCGAGGTAACCAAACCTGCTTGTCTAGAATATTGTTGAAGAGCTTGATAGGAAGAATGGATCTCTAATCTTTCTGTTGGTTGCCCCCATTCATCATTATAGCATAGTAAAGGCTTATAATGATTCGCTAAGCAAGAAAGTTTCCATGCTTCTCGACTCGCGGCAAAATCCCCTATTTCTTCAAAACTTGCTAACAAAAACTTAGGCAAAGTAGAAGCAATACGAAACATAAGCGTATCGCTAAGAAATGTATTTTTTCGACGAGTATTTTGCGCAGATACAGCACTCATAGGTATATTCCTACATTCAAATCATTCATATCATAGACTATTTGTCTTTTTAGAGTTAAGAAACATTTATCATATTCAAACAAATGCTTGTTTAACCTGTTTAGAGAGAGATAAAGAAGAATGCTATGATGCAAGATAATTTTTTTCCACTTTTCCCTCATCAACATCTTTTAGCTATTAAAGATCTAAGTGTACAAGATCTTAATACATTGCTTGATCGTGCAGAAGCAAATGTTATCCTTTCTAACAAAATTGATAAAATAAAATCTACTTTGCATGGACGGACTCAAATTAATCTCTTTTTTGAAGCCTCTACGCGAACACAATCTTCTTTTGAATTAGCGGGTAAAAGGCTAGGTGCACACGTGATGAGTCTTGCGATCGGCAACTCATCTGTAAAAAAAGGAGAAACATTACTTGATACAGCTATAACTCTCAATGCGATGAAGCCAGATATACTGGTTTTTCGCCATAACAGTGCAGGAGCGGCAGCTTTATTAGCACAAAAAGTTGATTGTTGTGTTATTAATGCAGGTGATGGTGCTCATGAACATCCAACCCAAGCTTTATTAGATGCTCTAACCATTAAAAGGACAAAAGGTCGTATTGAAGGATTAACTGTTGCGATTTGCGGAGATATCTTACACTCACGTGTTGCCCGTTCCAATATCCTGTGTCTCAATGCTTTGGGTGCTCGTGTTCGTGCTGTTGCTCCTTCAACACTCTTACCCGCAGAAATCGCTCATATGAGTGTTGAGGTTTTTAACACGATGAAAGAAGGTCTTAAAAATGCTGACGTTATCATGATGTTGCGCTTACAGCATGAACGGATGACAGGATCTTTTATTCCTTCTACGCGTGAATATTTCCATTATTTTGGCTTACATAAAGAAAATTTAGCCTATGCCAAAAATGATTCTATTATTCTGCACCCTGGACCAATAAACCGTGGTGTGGAGATTGCATCCGATATAGCAGATGGACCACAAAGTATGATTCATACACAAGTAGAAATGGGAATTGCAGTGCGTATGGCTGTCATGGAGGCTCTATTAGATTCACGCGCAAAGATCAGTGGAGAAAAAAAATGATAAAACCAGTTGTTTTTCAAAATGCTCGTATTATTGATCCTTCGCGCGCAATCGATGAAATTGGTACAGTTATTATTGAAAATGGACGAATTATAGCCGCTGGAAAAGAAGCTCTGAATCAAGGATTTCCTGAAGAAGCAGAAGTTATTAACGCACAAAACAAAGCAATTCTCCCTGGACTTGTTGATGCGCGCGTTTTTGTTGGAGAATTAGGGAATGAACATTGTGAAACAATTGCATCAGCAAGTCAAGCGGCCGCAGCAGGTGGTATTACTTCCTTTTTGATGATGCCAGACACGCACCCAGTCATTGATAATGTAGCACTCGTTAAATTTATTACGCATACAGCACAGGAAATGTCATCGGTCAATATTTATCCTGTTGCTGCCATCACACAAGGTTTCAACGGACAAGAAATAACTGAATTTGGTTTGCTCAAGGATGCAGGGGCTGTTGCTTTTAGTGAAGGAAAAAAAACACTTCAAAATTCATCTGTTATGCGACGGGCAATGAGTTATGCACGCGATTTTGATGTTCCATTGATGCATGAAACGCAAGATAAAGATCTTACAGGGCAAGGTGTAATGAATGAAGGACTGCTTGCCAGTTGGCTTGGTCTTTCTGGCATCCCACGCGAAGCAGAAGTTATCCCACTTGAAAGAGATCTGCGATTAGCAGTATTAACGCAAACACGCTATCATGCTGCTCAAATATCGACAGCACTCTCTGCTGATGCACTTCGTTTAGGTAAAAAACGCAGTGAGAAAATTTCAGCGGGTGTATCTATTAATCATTTATCTTTCAATGAAAATGACATTGGTGAATATCGCACCTCTTTTCGCTTAATGCCCCCATTGCGTACAGAAGAAGACCGTATAGCAATGATTGAAGCAATAAAGGATGGGACTATAGATGTTGTTGTCTCTTCTCATGATCCTCAGAGTATTGACAAAAAACATTTACCATTTAATGACGCGGCAGTTGGCGCTATTGGTATGGAGACCTTATTGAGCGCAGCTTTACGCCTCTATCATGATGAGAGCTTATCTCTTCTACGGATAACGGAACTTTTGTCAACGGCGCCTGCAAAGCTCTTTGGACTCAATGCAGGAACACTCAAAAAAGGTACTCATGCAGACCTTATTGTGGTTGATCTTGAAGAACCATGGGTTGTTTCAAAAGAGAAGCTCTATTCACATTCAAAAAATACCCCTTTTGAGAATGCACGTTTTCAAGGACGCGTGCTCCAGACTTTTGTGAAAGGGAAAAACGTTTTTAAACTTGATCAACAAACTTAATGAGATTCTTAATGAATGAAGCAGAAATATTTTTTCAGTTCACTCCATGGTTTATTTTCCTCATATCTTATCTCATTGGCTCGATTCCATTTGGGCTTCTTTTTACGAAATTGTTCAAAATTGGTGATATAAGAACAATCGGTTCCGGCAATATTGGAGCAACAAATGTTTTACGAACAGGAAATAAAAAGCTTGCTGCTCTAACACTTCTTTGTGATATGTTAAAAGGAACTATCGTTGTTTTCGTTACAAAATTTTTTAGTGATCCGCTAGACAATAGTATTCTTATTTCTCTAGCAGGCTTTTTTGTTTTCTTAGGACATCTTTTCCCCGTATGGCTTAAATTTAAAGGCGGCAAAGGTGTTGCTACCTATCTAGGGGTGTGCTTAGGAATCTATTGGCCTGCAGCAATTATTTTTATTATTGTATGGAGTGCGATTTTTCTTCTCATGCGTTATTCTTCACTATCTGCGCTTATTGCTGTTACGATCACACCGGTATTTGTTTTTTATTTTTCCGCTTCTTATTTCTGTTGTATGCTGATTATGATGAGCATATTTGTTTTCATAAAACATTATGCAAATATCGGTAGATTATTAATTGGGGAAGAAAATAAGATTGGTACGAAAAACGGAGATAAATAAAGGAATCCTGCTTACTGATCGTCAACGTCTAAGCTGGTTACGGTTATTGCGCAGTGAAAATATTGGAGCTGTTAGTTTTCGCAATCTCATTGATCATTATAAAACAGCAGAAAATGCTCTGGCAGCGCTGTCAGAGCTTAGTAGAAAAGGTGGTGGTTCTGTATCTATTAAAATAGCAAGCTTAGAAGATGCAGAAAAAGAAATGCAAGAAGCTGAAAGATTAGATGTCCGGTTTATCGGTATAGGAGAACCAGATTATCCAGCTTTTCTTAAGGTTACAGAAGCCCCTCCGCCGCTTATTGCTATCAAAGGTAATGTTGCAATTTTTCAAAAAACTTCTATTGGAATTATAGGTTCTCGAAATGCTTCAGCTGCGGGAAAAAAGCTTACGGCTCAATTTGCGCGTTTTCTCGGAGAAGCAGACTTTGTAACAATTTCTGGGCTTGCTCGTGGAATTGATAGTGTTGCGCATCAAGCAAGTTTAAAAACAGGAACTGTTGCAGTCATGGCTGGAGGAATTGATCATATCTATCCTCCTGAAAATAAAAAGTTGCATGAAGATATTATTGCCAACGGTGGAGCCATCATCAGCGAAATGCCCATTTCTTGGCAGCCGCGTGCTATCGATTTTCCAAGAAGAAACCGTATTATTGCAGCTTTGTCACTTGGTCTCTTGGTTGTAGAGGCAGCTCTGCGCTCAGGATCCTTAATTACCGCACGTCAAGCAGCTGAAATGGGACGGTTAATTTTTGCCATTCCCGGTTCTCCACTTGATCCAAGATCTGTTGGTACCAACAATCTTATCAAAGACGGAGCTCTACTCACCACACATCCTTCTGACATCATAGAAACACTTACGCCATTAATTTCACCGCTTCCAAATTCCCAACTCAATTTTTTTGAGGAACCATCCTCTTTACAACTTGAAAAGGAGAATTTTAATTTAGCAGATAAAAAAAACAACAGCCTCTCTTTAGCAGATGATGATGCAGCACGCGCAGCAGTTCTCTCCGCTCTTTCAACAACGCCAATCGATTTAGACACACTCAGTATCCACTCAGGTGTTTCACTCCCAGTTCTCTACCTCTTGTTGGTAGAACTCGACCTTGCTGGAAAGCTTATTCGACACTCTGGTGGTTGTGTGTCATTGTCGAATCTTGATCTTCCCCAAGAGCCTCAGCACTATTAATAATGCTTTGCCCTTCTTTGGCAACCATATCCAAAAGCAATGCTAAAAGCGGACTGTGCGCCTGACGCGCCATCTGATTCATTTGCTTTGACATGTCTGTAATATATTGGATAACTTTTAAATGATTTATAAACATAATCCTCTATCCTTGAGCATTTCCCCTCCTACCTCTCAATAGACGTTATTTTAGTATTTCGCCGTATGTTTTTGTAATAACAGTGGAAAATAAATCGTGTAATTCTATATAGGGTGTACTCTAATAATGACAATCATAAGTTGTACAATATTCATGTTTTTTATATGGCTAATATTTTTTTATGTGCTCTTAAGCAATTGGCATTAGCTATTCGCGTGAAAGGCGTTTATAAAAAAATTTTTATTTCAATATTTGGGTAAAATTATGAATATCGTTATCGTTGAATCTCCAGCAAAAGCAAAAACAATTAATAAATATCTTGGGTCTCAATACAAAGTTGTCGCATCATTTGGACATGTTCGTGATTTGCCTGCAAAAGATGGTTCTGTTTTACCGGATCAAGATTTTTCTATGAAATGGGATATAGATTCTGCTGCCGCTAAACGTTTAAATGAAATAGCAAAAGCCGTTAAAGAAGCCGATAGCCTTATATTAGCAACAGACCCTGATCGTGAAGGGGAAGCTATTTCATGGCATATTCTGGATGTTCTCCGTCAAAAAAAAGTTTTAAAAGATAAACCTATTAAAAGAGTTGTCTTCAATGCCATCACCAAAAAGTCTGTGCTTGATGCTATGAACAATCCACGTGATATTGATACATCGCTTGTAGATGCTTATCTTGCGCGTCGTGCTCTTGATTATCTCGTTGGTTTTACACTTTCACCTGTTTTATGGCGTAAACTTCCTGGTGCGCGTTCAGCAGGACGCGTTCAATCGGTTGCTTTGCGTATTATTTGTGATCGTGAATCAGAAATAGAACATTTTATCAAAGAAGATTATTGGTCCATTACAACACAGTTAAAAACCATCCGAAATGATGGTTTCCAAGCAAGATTGACAATGTTTAATCAAAGAAAAATAGGCAAGCTTGATATTCAATCTCAAGAACAAGCAGACCAAATTCGCTTTATGTTGGAGCAAGCCCAATACCATACACTCAGTGTTGAAGCAAAACCTACAAAGAGAAATCCTTTTCCTCCATTTACAACCTCCACACTACAACAAGCAGCTTCTTCAAAATTAGGATTTTCAGCTTCTCGCACTATGCAAATTGCCCAAAAGCTTTATGAAGGTATTGAAATTAACGGTGAAACGGCAGGGCTTATTACTTATATGCGTACCGATGGTGTGCAAATAGCACCTGAGGCTATTGATTCAGCAAGAAAAGTTATTCATGAAACTTTCGGAAAAGACTATATTCCTGAAAAGCCACGTTTTTATTCAACAAAGGCAAAAAATGCACAGGAAGCACACGAAGCGATCCGTCCAACAGATTTTCAACGCAATCCTAGTCAAGTCCGTAATTTTCTCGATAGCGATCAAGCAAAGCTCTATGAGCTAATATGGAAGCGTGCTATTGCCAGCCAAATGCGCTCTGCTGAAATTGAACGTACAACTGTTGAAATTGAAGCACAACAAGGAGAAAACCATGCAAATCTACGAGCAACAGGATCTGTTATTCGCTTTGATGGCTTTATTTCCGTCTACACGGATCAACGAGACGAAGAAAATAATGAAGAAAATGAATCAACACGTTTACCACAAATAAACACTGGTGAAGCACTGACAAAAGAAAAAGTTGAATCTATACAACATACCACAGAGCCCCCTTCTCGTTATTCTGAAGCTTCATTAATTAAAAAGCTTGAGGAGTTAGGAATTGGTCGTCCTTCAACTTATGCATCCACATTGGCGACATTGTGTGACCGTGGATATATTGTCATTGATAAACGAAAGCTTATTCCCGATGCTAAGGGACGTATTGTTACAGCCTTTCTTGAAAATTTCTTTAATCGCTATGTAGAATATGGTTTCACAGCAGATCTTGAAGAAAAGCTGGATCTTATCTCTGATGGCAAACTTTCTTGGAAAGACGTATTGCGAGATTTTTGGGATGGATTTAATGCATCTATTATCAATATCCAAGAACTCCGTATAACTAATGTTCTTGATGCTTTAAATGTAACATTAGCACCTCTCGCTTTTCCTGAACGCGAAGATGGAAGTGATGTACGTTCCTGTCCTCTTTGTAAAAATGGTCAATTATCATTAAAACTTGGTCGTTATGGTGCTTTTGTTGGCTGTTCCAATTATCCCGAATGTAAATACACACGCCAACTTGGTACAGACACTGGAGAAGAGAATGAAGCTATACGCAATGATGAACCTGTTATACTTGGTATTGACCCTGAAACAGGAAAAGAGATCTCTCTTCGTAATGGCCGCTTTGGTCCCTATATTCAACTTGGTGAAAGCAAAGAAGTTAAGCGTGCAGGACTACCAAAAGAATGGCAGGCAGAAAATGTAACCCTTGATAAAGCCTTGGCTTTACTATCCCTTCCCCGTGAAATTGGCATTCATCCTGAAACCGGAAAAACAATCACGGCTACGATTGGACGATATGGTCCCTATCTTAGCCATAACGGAAAATCTGCGCGCCTTCTTCATGCAGATGAAGTTTTTGATATTGGTATCAATCGCGCTGTTACAGTATTAGCAGAACAACAAGAAAACAAAACCAGGCAAAGCAGAACAACACCTGAAGCATTGGCAACATTAGGAGAGCATCCCGAAGGAGGAACCATTACCGTGCGCAACGGGCGTTATGGTCCTTATGTCAATTGGGGTAAAATTAATGCAACATTGCCAAAAGATAAAGATCCCATTAGTGTAACACTTCCAGAGGCACTAGAACTTATATCGGCTAAAGCATCGAGTAAAAAAACAACTTCAAAAAGAGCTTCTTCTAAAACAAAAGCAAAAATAAAAGAGATATAAATTTTGGCTAAAGGTGAAAAAAACATAAAATATCTCTCTTCATTCAAGGGGAAAACTTTTCCCAATAAGGAAGCAATCCTTTCCTTTATAATTAAGAATCCTAACCACTCAAGTAAACGAGAAATCGCCAAAGCTTTTAACTTAAAAGGTGATTCTCGTATTTTGCTTAGAGATATGTTACGTGAGTTGAAGGATCAAAATCTTATATCTAAACACCGCAAAAGAGCAATAAACAAAGGAAAATTACCTCCTGTTACTTTAGTAAAAATTAGCGGACGTGATAAAGATGGAAGTTTTATTGCACAACCTCTTGAATGGGAAGATTCTCCAAAGCCCAATATTGAAATACACTCTTTTCATCACATAAAAGGAAGTAATATTGGTGTTGGAGATCATATTCTTGTAAAAGTTTTTCGAAATAAAAATTCTGAAAGCTCAAGCCATCCTTATACGGGACGAATTATTCGTAAAATTGATGTATCTCCCAAAAGCGCATTTGCTATTGTACGAAAATTGGAAAATAATCAATTGCGCCTTGATCCTATAGACCGCAAAACCAATGAACTTATTGTTGAAATGTCTCCAGAAATGAAGATTGAAACGGGTGATCTCGTTGAAGTCGAAATAAAAAAAAATACTGGTTACGGATTAAAGAGCGCAAAAATAAAGAATGTTTTAGGGCACATTAAGAGTGAGAAAACACTCTCAATGATAGCGCTTCTTTCGAAAGGAATTCCTTATATTTTTCCTGAAAGTGTTCTTGAGCAAGCCAAACATATCAAAGCTGCCAATATGGATAATCGTGAAGATTGGCGACAATTACCCTTTATTACAATTGATCCACCAGATGCAAAAGACCATGATGATGCAGTTTATGCAACCAAGGATAAGGATCCAGCAAACAATGATGGTTGGATTATTATTGTAGCCATCGCAGATGTTTCTTACTATATCAAAACAGGAAGTGCTTTAGATAAAGAAGCATTGAAACGCGGAAATTCTGTTTATTTTCCCGATACTGTTGTGCCAATGCTGCCTGAACGCCTTTCTCATGATTTATGTTCTCTACGTGAAGGAAAAGAACGGCCAGCTTTAGCAGTTCGTATGATTTTTGATGCAAACGGTAATAAACGAAAACATAGTTTTCATCGTATTATGATGCGGGTAAGAGCCAAACTTTCTTATCAAGAAGTACAATTGGCAATTGAAGGTAATATAAATGAAAAAATAGCCCCTCTTTTTGAGAGCATTTTGCACCCCTTATGGGAAGCCTATGCATGCCTTAAAGCTGCGCGAAATCTTCGACAACCACTAGAATTAGAAATTGCAGAAAAAAAGATTATTCTTGATCAAAATGGATGCATAAAAGATGTTGTGAGTGAAACACAATTAGAAGCACATCGTTTGATTGAAGAGTTTATGATACAAGCAAATATTGCAGCTTCTGAAACCTTAAAAGAACATCATCAGCCCCTCATCTACCGTATTCATGAGAAACCCTCTCTTGCCAAGCAAGAAATACTTCGGAGCTTTCTTCAAAGTTTGGGGATACCACTTTCCCGCGGAAGCGAACTTACCTCAGCGCGCCTTAATAGAATTTTAGAAAAGGTCGCTCATACTCAACAACAAGAACTAGTCAATCAAGTTATTTTGCGTTCACAATCACAAGCAGAGTACAACCCTAAAAATAGTGGCCATTTTGGTTTGAACTTGCAGAACTATACACATTTTACATCACCAATCCGTCGTTATGCTGATCTCATTATTCATCGAGCACTCATTAAAGCTCTCAAATTAGGAAATGATCAATTAACAGAGACACAAGAACAAAATCTTGCAGAAATTGCTACGCAAATTTCTTTATATGAGCGCCGTGCGATGGTAGCTGAAAGAGAAACGATTGATCGGCTTGTTGCTCACTATTTAACGAATAAAATCGGTCGTATTTTTACAGGTCGCATTTCCGGAGTTATAAAAGCAGGTCTTTTTATCTCACTTGATAAACTCAATACAGATGGTTTTGTCCATATTTCTACACTTAAAAATGATTATTATCATTTTGATGAAACACAACATGTTCTTGTAGGACAGCGTAGCCATAAAGGCTATCAACTCAGTGATGTTGTAGAAGTAAAACTTATAACGGTACAACCTTTTGCTGGCGCTTTATGCTTTGAACTCTTAACAAAACCTCGTCCAATAAAATTTTCACCAACATCCTACCATAAAAACAAATTAAAAAAACAAAAATATACTTTTTATGGGAAAAGAAAAAATTAATTAAAAATAAAAAGTAAAAAACATTTTTATAATTTTCGTTGTATTATTTTTTATTTTAAAGTCTAAAAATCTTTATTAAAAATAATTAAACCTCTTGTTTCTCTCTTTAAAAGCATATAAATAATAATGACTTAAAGCTAAGAAAAGACCTATAATATGTAGTATTTATATTATTTTTATGTTTTATTTAGTATATAAAGGTATGTGATTTATTTTATAAATATAGTAATTTTATAAAAATCTTGCAGGTTTTTTATACTTAATAGGTGAGAAAATCTGCAAAAGAGAGCTTGAGCTTTTTTCATTTCAGCACACCTTTTTATTATTCGAATAAACAAAAGTATCTTAAGTCATTCTTATGAAAAAAAAAGCTTTTGACTCTCAAAATAATTCTTTGCGTGCCATTATTGCAGCTATTGCAACCATTGGTACCGTTGGAACAGCATTGGGAATGGGAACACAACTTGTCTCTTTTCTTATGGCAGAAAAAGGACTTTCCAACAGTACAATCGGCTATAGTGGAACTGTTGGTGGAATCGCCACAATTATTGCAGCTATTTTTACGTCTCGAATCGCCTTATGCTTAGGAATTTCTCAAACAATATTGCTTATGATGGCTATAGGATCTTTAAGTTTTTTAGGATTCTATTTTTTCGACCCCTTATGGGTTTGGTTCATTTTAAGGTTTATATTACATTTCACTATGACAGTTATGTTTATCCTGTCAGAGTTTTGGATCAACAGTTGTGCTCCCCCTAAAAAACGTAGCTTGGTTCTTTCCATTTATGCTATTGTTTTAGGATTAGGGTTTGCGGTAGGTCCAACGTTGCTAGCAAAAGTGGGAACACAAGGCTTTATTCCTTTTGCTGTTGGCTATAGCCTTATTATACTTGCTGTTATCCCAATTCTTGCGGCTTGGAAATTAAGTCCAGAATTTCAAAAAAGCCAATATACGCCATTTTTTCGTTATCTTTTTTATGTTCCAAGTGCCATGATGGCAGTGTTTGTTTACGGTGCTATTCAAATGGGCGCATTAACTCTTATAACACCCTTTACTTTATCCATTGGCTATAATGAGCATGAAGCAGCACACTTTATGGCAACGCTTGCACTTGGGAATGTTTTGCTCTTAATTCCTATCAGCATTATAAGCGACTATGCCAAAGATCGACGTTATCCACTAATAAGTTGTGCTATCCTAGGTCTTGTGGGAACTTTTATGGTACCATGGATCACTCAATATCCATGGGTTCTAATGCTTGATCTGTTCCTTCTTGGTGGTGTATCAGCTAGCCTTTATACAATTGCTCTGGCACATCTAGGAGCACGTCTTAAGGGCCAAGAACTTGCTGCTGCTAATTCTGCCTTTATTTTTTGCTATGGAATTGGTATGCTCATCGGGCCAACCTTTATTGGAAAATCCATGGATATTTTTAATCCTTTTGGTTTTTCAATAGCTATGGCTGTTTTTTTCGGTTTATATGTCATTTTGGTATTTATCCAACTGATGAGAAAATTAATCAGCTCTTGACTTTTTTGAGAACATCCGTACTGTTGCCGGAAAATCTGATGATGTCGGAAATAAGTTTTGAAAGCAATAATATTTTTTCAGTATAAATAGGGTATTTACATTATGGCTAAAGCAGCAACCATTAAGATCAAGCTTTTATCAACTGCAGATACTGGTTTTTTCTATGTAACAAAGAAAAATAGCCGCACAATGACAGATAAAATGAGCAAGCGTAAATATGATCCAGTTGTAAAAAAGCACGTTGAATTTAAAGAAACAAAAATTAAATAAATAAAATTATTATTGAATTGATAGATTTTATACTCCAAAAGAAATGTGGGAGTATTGCTCTTCAAAGTTATTTTTTGAGGGGTGTTTTTTTATTTCCTTAAGTTTAAAAAGTTTACTTTAAACTTTGTACGTTTTGTACGGATTTGGATTAAGTTGATTTATTATTTAAGTTGCTTACATATATTCTGCATGAGTATTTGATTATTGTGATATCTAACGAAAATTTTGTCATTAAAACGAGACATTGTTTCGTCATATGAATAAAGCTTCTCGGATGAATTATAAACAATACTAAAATAGAGTTATAGTAATGTTAGCAGTTTCTTTATTTCATGAAAAAATCTTTTTCTCATTTTAATCTAAGAATCTTTAATCTAAAAGTTATCGGTTTCAGTATTTTTGTCGCTGCCAGCATTCTTATCATTATGTCAACTTACTTTAAGAAAACTCAGCAGTTGCCTCAAAAAGAAAAATTTTCTTCTCAAAACTCTGTTAAAGGAAATGCTTTAATCATTGATGGCGATACCATTATGATTTCTTCAATTAAGATTCGACTAGCTGGAATTGATGCTCCTGAACTCCACCAATTTTGTGGAAAAAAGGAAGCACGCTACCCTTGTGGGCTTGAGGCAAAGAAATATTTAGAACAATTATTAAAAAATCAAACTGTTATATGTCACTGGCAAAAAACAGATAAATATCGCCGTATTCTTGCAACATGTAAAACAAAACAAGTTAGCAATATCAACGCAACACTTGTACATAATGGTTGGGCTGTAAATTATTATGAATACCCCAAAGAAGAGCAAGAAGCGAGAAGGAAAAAGAAAGGAATATGGGCATCAAGTTTTCAACGACCAAAAGAATGGCGCAAAGCAAATCCTCGCACAGAATAAGAAAAATATTTTTTAATTTTATTTACTAATGAAACAATGTAGCCCAATTATCAAACTTGAAAAAGAGATCTATTCCTGTCGTGTTTGCGTCCAACAACCCCATTATTTTCCCCCTCTTCCTCATGAACCAAACCCTGTCGTTTATTTATCCGATACTGCTTCGATTGCAATTGCAGGCCAAGCACCAGGATTGCGTGTTCATGAAACTTCTATCCCTTTTAATGATCGTTCGGGCGAAAGATTGCGTAATTGGCTGGGTGTTACAAAAGAAGAATTTTATAATAAATCTCTCTTTGCTATTGTTCCTATGGGATTTTGTTTTCCAGGTTATGACAAAAATAAAGCTGATTTACCACCAAGATGTGAATGTCGAGAAATATGGCATGAAAAGATATTTCAGGCAATGCCTCAAATAAAGCTTGTTCTTGCCATTGGTCGTTATGCGCAAAAGTGGCACATTACAGAATTAAAACATAAAACCGTTTCTGCAACTGTTGGTGATTGGAGAAATATTCTTTCCATTCCTCAACCTCGAGGCTATAATGTTATGCCTTTGCCTCATCCGTCATGGCGAAATACTTCTTGGTTACAGAAAAATCCATGGTTTAACGATGAGCTTATTGTATATCTGCGTCGTTTAGTGCGTAAATTTTTATAAATTAAGATATTGAGAAGAAATATGGATCGTCTTGACCGAAAAATTTTACATCTTTTGCAAGAAAATGCGACACTTTCTGTTGCTGATATTGCTAAAAAAGTGGGACTTTCGACCACTCCTTGCTGGCGTAGGATTCAAAAACTTGAAGAAGATGGCGTCATTCAACGTCGTGTTGCTGTTCTTTCTCCAGAAAAAGTAAACGCACACGTCACTGTTTTTGTGTCTATTCGCACAAATACACATAGTCATGAATGGTTTAAGCGTTTTTCACAAATTGTGCAGGAGTTCCGTGAAGTTATTGAATTTTACCGAATGAGTGGAGATATTGACTATTTATTGCGTGTTGTTGTTCCCAATATTGAAGCTTATGATCTTTTTTATAAAAAATTAATTTCTAAAATTGATATCCGTGATGTCTCATCTTCTTTCGCAATGGAACAGATTAAATATACAACGGAGCTTCCGCTGAATTATATTAAATTACATGAAAAGGTAAATGAACATAACTCTTAAGCGTTTTTTATATCCGTCTCATCATCTTTTAAGTGTTCAAACTTTCTTGTTCCAAAACCGCCATTTGTGCATGAGTTAAAACAGCAGCTTTGACAATTCCAGCTGCTATAGCTGCTCCTGTTCCTTCACCAAGACGCATTCCAAAATCTAGAAGTGGTTCTTTGCCAATTTTTTGTAAAAGTTTACGATGGACTTTTTCAGAAGAAACATGTCCAACGAGAGTATGATCAAGAGCTTTTGGATGCATTTTATAAAGGACCGCTGCCGCTGCTGTTGCCACAAAACCATCTAAAATAACGGGTATCTTTTCCATTCTTGCCGCCAAAATAGCACCAACCATAGCAGCAATTTCACGTCCTCCTAAGCGACGCATTATCTCAAAAGGATCATTTAAATGCTCCTTATGCAAGGAAACTGCTGCCTTAACCGCTGCTATTTTACGCTGATAAAAATCACCCTCCGATTCCATATCATGTCCTGTCCACTCTTCAACGTCTCCACCAAACAATGCTAAACATAAAGCTGAAGCTATTGTTGTGTTTCCAATTCCCATTTCACCAATACATAAAAGATCTGTTCCACCAGCAATGGATTCCATTCCAAATGCCATTGTAGCAGCTGCACTTCTCTCGTCCATTGCAGCATCCTTGGTAATATTCATTGTTGGATATTCCAATGCTAAATCAAAAATTTTTAATCCCAGATCATAAGCGATACAAATTTGGTTGATAGCAGCACCGCCAGATGCAAAATTTTGTACCATTTTTTGTGTCATAGATTGTGGAAATGGTGTAATATTCTCCTCTACAATACCATGGTTTCCAGAAAAAACAGCAACCAAAGGTCGCGTTACTATAGGTTTTTCTGTACCTCTCCACCCCGCATACCAAACAGCAATATCTCCTAGTTTTCCCAATGTTCCTTGCTCTTTTGTTAAGTTTTTTTGCCGTTTTTTTGCCAAAATTATAGAAAACTCATCAGCAACAGGTAAATTTGTAAGTAAAGCACGAAAATCATCAAATGGACTAGCGATCATAAGGATACCTTTTAAAATCTACAATGTTTATGAAAATCACGTCATATATACAGGATATGAATAATTTATTGTTTTTTTAACAGTGCTTTAAAAATGTTAAATACTATGAAAGCAATAATTTCTACATTCTATTTTCTACCCCAATAACAAACGTGCAAGATTCAAAATGTTATTAATATCTTATGACTACCTTTACAGTGATACCCTTAAGTTATTTTTTATTTAATAGGTATAATCAGCATGCCGTTTAATATATAAATTCTAACATTCTTATTCATAATAAAAGTTATAAACTTTCAAAAACTTATAAAATTAAAAGGATCAAAATTATCGCAAAGAAATCAAAACGCAAAGGATCTCAACTTTAATATATGTTAATTGTCTGACTGTTATTAAATGAGAGCATAAAAAGCTTCTTTTAAAGTACATATATCTGCGTTTGGTTTTGTCGCATCATTTGATAGTATTTGCCGCCATCGACGTGCCCCACCCCGCCCATGAAATAAACCAATCATGTGACGTGTCACATGAGAAAGCCGCCCCCCCGATGCAATATGTCGAGCTGCATAATCACACATAACCTCAATAAGATCATTCTCACTTAGACTATTCTGCGACTCACCATAGAGTTCAAAATCAATATGTTTTAACAAAGTTGGATCATGATAAACTTGGCGACCAACCATGACAGCATCACAGAAAGTTAAGTGTTCTTTGATCTCATCAATCGATTTAATTCCACCATTTATCCCAATGAATTTATGAGGATATTGACGTTTTAATTTGTAAACCCTTTCATAATTAAGGGGCGGAATATTACGATTTTCTTTCGGACTCAATCCTTGTAGCCATGCCTTGCGAGCATGAATCCAGAGTGCATCACATCCGGCATTCCAAACCTGATTAGCCAAAAGATCTAATGCTAATTCTTCATCTTGTTCGTCCACTCCAATCCGACATTTGACAGTTACAGGTATAGTAACCTCTTGTTTCATTGCTTCTACGGCATTTGCCACAATGTCTGGATGTAGCATCAAACAAGCTCCAAAGACACCTGCTTGAACACGATTTGATGGACAACCAACATTGAGATTTATTTCGTTATAGCCAAAATCCTCAGCAATTCGTGCAGCTTCTGCTAACTTTTTCGGATCTGCCCCCCCTAATTGTAATGCAACTGGACGTTCTTTGTCGCTAAAAGCCAACAATTGTTCACGAACACCATGAATGACAGCATCTGCTACCATCATTTCCGTATAAAGGAGAGCTTTTTTCGTTAAAAGACGATAAAAAAACCTGCAATGTCGGTCTGTCCAGTCCAACATTGGTGCTACTGCAAATTTTATAGGCGATGGAAGGTTGTAAAATATCATGAGGGTATTACTCTCATGTCCCTATAGCTCTCTCTTTATACATAGAAAAATACTTACTTTTAGTTTACGGAAAATTTTATTCTCTTATACTATCATGAGTATAATAACGGCTCATTATTTTCAATTGATATCAAGGTTTACTACAATCAATCATGCCAAAACACAATATCGCATTTCTCATAGATTAGTGTTCAGGTATATAAACATGAAAAAAGAAGATTTTTACTATAATATAAAAAACTCATTTATAAGTTCTTCTTACGCTCTTCAAGTCTCTCCCCTTACATGATTTAGTACAGCGTTTAAGATAATAAATGCTAAACTAACACATTATACAATTTTTCATGATCGATTTAATTTTCTTTAGATTTTTTTAACTCATTGTGCAAATAAACGATACAGAAAGTAGCTTTATCTTCTCCTAAAGAAGAAAAAAACCTTATTTCACACGAATCTAATTATAAATTATTTTTTATCAATGAGTTCTTTTTGGTGATATTCTTAGATTTCACTTTATAAGATAGACAAATTTCATCTTAAATATTCTATCTAATTTTGCCATTTTGTGATTCTTGCAAAAAAAAACTAAAATCAGGGTATAGACAACCATTGCCTTTTTAATATCTATAACTAATATCAGTATCTCTCGAAGGAAAATATTTTACAATATTGCAGATACAATCTGTAAAATGAAATGATCATAAACGTTGTTCAATCTCTTGTTGGCTTTGCATATAAGAAGAAAGAGTATCAACCTCTTGTTCATTAAATAGGAGCCCCAGTTTTGAACGACGCCATAACACATCTTCACATACTTTAGCCCATTCTTTTTCCATCAACCATTTTACTTCTACTTCATAAAGCCCATGTCCGAAATTTTTTCCTTTATTTGCCTTACCATGTGCAAAGATCACCAATGCTTCCGTACCGTAGGAGCGTGCAAGCCTGCGATGTGTAAAAGCATCTAAATCTGGCATTAAAAGAGCAATCCTATTTTCGATTGTATCTAATTTGTTATAGGGAAAATCACCCCCTGGAAGTACTGCCTTAGCCGTCCATGATGCTCCCTTTTTACCAAGCTCTTTTTCAACAAATTTCATCGCATCTTCAGCCAACTTACGATAAGTTGTAATCTTTCCACCATAAAGATTAAGTATCTTTGGTGTCGTTCCTGTTCCCATTTCTTTAAAAACATAATCGCGCGTAATTTCTTGTGCTTTTGAAGCTCCATCATCATAGAGTGGACGAACTCCAGAGTAAGACCAGACAATCGTTTCAGGTAATACTGGTTGTATGAAATATTCACTGGCTGCTGCACAAATATAATCAATTTCTTTATCAGTAATATGAACGTCAGCCGGATCTCCTTGATAATTACAATCTGTTGTTCCAAGCAAGGTAAACTCTTCTTGATATGGAATAGCAAATATAATACGCCCATCACCATTTTGAAAAATATAAGCACGATCATGAGTATAAAGTTTGGGAACCAAAATATGAGAACCTCTAACAAGCCGTATTGGCGTATGTTCTTTACAGTCTAATACGCTTGCCAAAACATGATCAATCCAAGGTCCTGTCATATTCGCAACATAAGAAGCAGTGACATTATATTCTTTACCGCTTAACTTGTCTTGAAGAAAGATACGCCATTTTTTGTCTTCTCTTTTTAAAGATAGAACTTTTGTGCGTACTTTTATATCAGCTCCCCACTTTTCTGCATCACGAGCATTGGCAATGACTAAACGCGCATCATCTACTCTTGCATCAGAATATTCAAAACCTCTCTGATATTCTTTTTTCAGTGTAGAGCAAAACTTTTTTGAAAAATTAATCGTTTTACTGCGCCACAATTTCTGATTCCAGTTCCCTAAATAATCATAAATAAAAAGTCCAAAACGCAATATCCAAGCAGGACGCAATTCTTTATGATAAGGAAGAAGAAAACGTAAAGGACGTACAATATGTGGAGCTATGCGTAAAATGATCTCGCGTTCTTTGAGTGCTTCACGAACAAGTTTGAACTCATAATGTTCAAGATAACGAAGACCACCGTGAATAAGTTTTGTTGATGCACTTGAAGTCCCTGATGCAAGATCTTTCATTTCAGCTAATCCTACTTTAAAACCGCGTCCAGCTGCATCTCTTGCCAATCCACACCCGTTTATCCCTCCCCCAATGATAAACAGCTCATAATGTGTTGTGGTTTTCATAATTTCACTTTTCATTATTTAATTTTGTTTCTCAGTCCTCAATAAAGCAACAGGAAAAAATAATACAAGTGTTCTTCATTGTATTATCAACGTACTTTTTCCTAAAATAAACACGCACAAAAAGCTTTTGATACCCTTATACATCAAAACAACATTTGACAAATTAAAGAGAGGATTTTTTATCCTGTAGGCAATATAATCTTTGCAAATGTACATCATATGAAAGCTTTTTAGAGAAAAATTAATGTTTTTTATTATTTGAGAATACATACTATAGCTAAATGCTTTATTGCACATAGAGAACGCTTTTCATATAGTTTACTCAATGACACAATAGAAAATGTAAAGGTATACAGATGACTCATCAACCTGAAAACTCGAAAATAACACTTGTTTCAAAAATTTTAGTCCCAGTTATGTTGAGTATTTTAACCTTTTTACCTTCTTTATCAAACGCAACATCACAGCAGACAGTAACCAATCATTTAAGCTTAGAAAAACTTAAAGCACAACTTTTAGAAGATTCTAGCTTTTTATCTAAGCTTAAAGAAAAAATGACACCGCATACTGATTCTCAGCATATTCAACAAATTGTTAGAGAGTATCTTCTTACTCATCCAGAAGTTTTGATTGAAATGCAGCTTATCCTTCAAGATAAGCTGGAAAAACAAAATGAAGACGAAAGTCAAAGCTCAATTATTCATTTATTAGAAAAGGAAATTTTTCACTCTCCTCATGACGCTGTTTTGGGGAATCCAAATGGTAAAAAAATACTTGTTGATTTTTTTGATTACAATTGCAGATTTTGTAAAAGTGCCTATTCAGATATAGAAGACTTGATAAAAGAATATCCAGATCTACGGGTTATTATCAAGGATTTACCGATTTTGGGATCTGATTCTATGGCGGCTCATACCGTTGCTTACGCATTTCGAAAACAATTTCCAGAAAAATATCCTCAGTTTCATAAAAAGCTTTTAATGCATCAAGGGCGCGCAAATGAAGCTAAAGCTATAAAAATAGCTGTTTCATTAGGAGCAGATGAAAAAAAACTCCGTAATGCAATAAAAGACCCTAATCTGCAAAAAGCTTTTAAAGAAAATATTCACATTGCCTCTACACTTCATATTACGGGAACACCTTCTTATATCATTGGTAATAAAATATTCATCGGCGCAGCCAGACAAGATATTCTAAAACAAGCGATAGATAATACACAGTAAATACCCTATTCTATACCTGATTAGTTTTAGGAAGAATACTGTAAATGAGGTAATTTTATGCTTTCTCTTTTTTGACAACAGGCTTATAAATGCAATTTTGCGTAAAGCAGATACGAGTTTAAAATTGCAAAATATAATGAATTTAAAGGAAATAAATATCTTTAAAGCTTCAAAAGATATCATCCCTAATCTAGAGATATTCTGTCATAAAACGAAATAATGACGATCTTCATTGATCAAGGAGTTAGAAATAAAATGGCAACAAAAAAAATGGATTTGGCAAAATACACCGCAATTGATACGAACATTATTCGTGATCTTGCTGAAATTTTGAATGATACAAATTTAACGAACATTGAAGTTGAACAAGGGGAGCTTCGTATTTGTGTCTCACGCCAAAATACCTCAACTTCTTCCGAGCAAGCGATCTATGCTCCTGTTTCTACTCCTACTTTTTCTGTAACATCTTCTCCAGTTCCAACAGCTGAATCTCCTATACACTCTATCCAAGAAGATAAATCAAAAAACACAATAACCTCTCCAATGGTTGGAACAGCCTATCTTGCACCTTCACCAGGCGCACAACCTTTTGTAGAAGTAGGACAAAATGTTTCTGAAGGGGAGACATTACTTATTATTGAAGCCATGAAAACAATGAATCAAATTTCATCACCGCGCTCCGGTACGGTAACCACTGTTCTTGTCAAAGATGGTCAACCTGTTGAATTTGGTGAACCACTTATTATTGTTGAATAAAGCGAGGGGCAACCATGATTCGAAAAATCCTCATTGCTAATCGAGGAGAAATTGCTCTTCGCGTTTTACGTGCATGTAAAGAACTTGGCATAAAAACCGTGGCTGTTCACTCTACCGCTGATGCAGATGCAATGCATGTTCGTCTTGCTGACGAAAGTGTTTGTATTGGCCCTCCTCCTGCTCGCGATTCTTATTTGAGTATTCAGCAAATTATTGCTGCTTGTGAAATTACAGGAGCGGATGCTGTTCATCCAGGTTATGGCTTTCTTTCTGAAAATGCAAAATTTGCAGATGTTCTAGAAGCCCATGATATTACATTCATCGGTCCAACAGCTACTCATATCCGAATCATGGGCGATAAAATCGAAGCAAAGAAAACCGCCAAAAAACTTGGTATTCCTGTAGTTCCAGGTTCAGATGGAGCAGTCACTGAAGAATCAGATGCTTTACGCACTGCTCGTGAAATTGGTTATCCGGTTATTATAAAAGCTTCTGCCGGTGGTGGCGGACGTGGTATGAAAGTCGTTCATTCTGAACAAGAATTTTCTATAGCTCTCAAGACAACGCGTTCAGAAGCGAAAGCTGCTTTTGGTGATGACGCTGTTTACATAGAAAAATATTTAGAAAAACCCCGTCATATTGAAATTCAAGTCATAGGTGATGGTGCGGGAAATGCTATTCATTTAGGAGAACGCGATTGTTCACTTCAACGACGGCATCAAAAAGTATGGGAAGAAGCTACGTCACCTGCACTTAATGAAACTGAACGGAAAAAAATTGGAAGTATTGTTGCAAATGCTTGTGCCCAACTTGGATATCGTGGAGCTGGTACTATTGAATTTCTTTATGAAAATGGTGAATTTTATTTTATTGAAATGAATACACGTTTACAAGTCGAGCATCCTGTAACTGAAGCAATTACAGGTATAGATTTAGTCCACGAACAAATCCATATTGCATCAGGCTGTAAACTTTCAGTGACACAAGATGAAGTCTGTTTTTCTGGTCATGCCATTGAATGCCGTATTAACGCAGAAGATCCCATTAATTTTACGCCATCACCTGGAACCATTACACATTTTCATACACCTGGAGGTTTAGGGATTCGTGTTGATTCAGGCGCTTATTCAGGTTATCGTATTCCTCCTTACTATGATAGCATGATTGGAAAGCTGATTGTTCATGGACGTACCCGTTTAGAATGTATGATGCGTTTACGGCGTGCTTTAGATGAATTTGTCGTCGATGGAATAAAAACTACACTACCTCTTTTTCGCGATCTTATTAATAATCAAGATGTTGCTGATGGTAATTATAATATTCACTGGCTAGAAAATTACCTTGCTCATCAATCAAAGTCTTCAGATTCGTAATTCGATAGCAAAACGGTGCATTCTTATAAAAGATTCTATAAGATATCAACATAAGGATAGTTCCAACCTTGCTGTAAAAAGTGGAAAAAAGGAAATAAATTGGTTATTTTTTATATAGTTTTCTTTTAATATGCATAAAATTTAATAATTTTCTGTTTTCCTTTTTGTTAGTTTGTGCTAACTCCTACATGGTTACGCCCTTATAGCTCAGTTGGTAGAGCACCTGATTTGTAATCAGGGGGTCGGGAGTTCGAGTCTCTCTGGGGGCACCATATGTTTTTTAATTACGTGTAGCTTTTCATTTTCCGAGTGTTTTTAAATTCAAGAGAAGGTAGAGGTGAGCGTGAATTTACAAAATATGTTATTTTTATCAAACTTCTTTTTAATACTTTAAATTCAGCTAATTTCTACCAAGGAAAATATTAAAGTTTAAGTTTCTAATGAATATACTCACAACTTCATAACATTGGTAAAATTATCCGGCGGGCTATTATTAAAAGAATCAGAAAGTTTTTTGTAAAATTCTTTCCACAAACATTTTTTTCAATAAAGCCACCTAATTCATAAGCCTTAACTTTAGCAAAGACATAAGGCATGTGTTTCATTTATTAAAGCAAATTCTTTTCTTTAAAAAGGTCGTAGCCTTCTATCTAACAGCGTTTTTGCTGTAAAATTCAAATTATCTATCTGCTCAACTAAAGAACTTTTATTGTTTAGCTTTTGTGCTTTTTTCAAAGAGATGTGGACTTTCAAGAATAAGCTTTTCTCGTGCTTTTTGTAACTGTTTAATGACTTCATCAATCTTTGACGGAGAACAAAAAGATTCTTGGCTATTCAACAAATGCAGCCTCTCCTTTCCCTCATATAAACATTGCATCTGAGATTGAAGTATTCTAACTTCTTGAAAAAAAAGACGTCCTGTTTCCTTAAAACCATTATTAAGTGCAAAAAGTTGATCAGAAATAGATAGCAGAATTTGTTTTAAAAAACGCTCATTTTCTTGGCGTTTACGATATTCTAAAATAAGAGCATGGCTTATTTCATCTAACTGTTTTTTTGTAGAATCAATTTGACGCAATAAATTTGGTTTTTCCCCCATATCACCTTTTCTCACCTTCACAAGCATAGCATGAATGTCTAATAACTTAATTGCGGAATGAGATAAATAATCAACAACTGTAGGCGTATTAACATAGCGTTCCCGTGCAATCATCACAAACTCACCTAATGACTGTTTTTTACATTCATCCCGCTATTTATTTTTCATTTTACAAGACCATTCTAAAGAAAGTGCTAAAAAATATTACCTCCAACACATTATTCGATGGAGCCCTTTCTCTCTTTTCACGATCAACGTGGAATCCGTGGAGAGAGAAAACGTACAGGTGTATAAAGGATAAGATGTGTTGTTTTTTCCAACACACTACTACCATCAGCAAGAAGGGCTTGACTAGGTGACAATTCTGTACCTTGCATAATTGTGGAAGCCAAAGAACCTTCTCGAGAAAGAGCCATCAACGTTGGCGAAGATGCAAAGACATTGTGTGCTCCCCCATCCACATGAGAAAAATCAAGAACAGCTATTCCATTTTTACGCAACATTTCGATATCTGAGCCATCGCCCACACGATGATGTCCACCCGTAAGACGTCCTGAAACGGCAAGAGCTTTATCCGCTCTGGATACTAAAATAGCGGTTGGCTGCGGGAGTTTTTTTATATCATTAAGTTGGCGCTCAAATACATCAACATCAATATCTGGTGCAGCCATTAATAAACTAGTAATATGACGAATAGGCCTATATTTTCCCTGTAACGCTAACGTTCTAAATGCTTCCATTATAACAAAATTGCCCATAGAATGTGCAATAACCGAAATTTGATCAGCATTGGTTTCACTAATAAGTGTTAAAAGCTCTATCAATCCGTCACGGGCAAAATTAGCACTGTCACGATCATAAATATAAAGAGGAACTGATCCGGCCGAAGGCCAAGAATAATGCACAGCGACAACATTTAAAGAATAATCGTGTGTAAACTGTGCTGTACGAAATGTACCATCTGCAAAATTATTATTATACCCATGGATAAAAAGAAAAATTTCTCTTTTTCCTTTTGGCTTTTTTGCTAAAGCAGCATTTAATTGCTGTTTAAACTGTTCTTTATTATCGTATTTTTGCAATGCTACTGCTGCAAAATACTTATCATGCGTAGGTTTATAGGCATTTATTTCAACAACTCCCTTTACATGTTGCTGAGGAATTCCTACGTCAACGCGATTATAATGAACTTTATTTGATCGCTCTGCACCATAAGGTTGAGCGTAATTATTTTGCATCATACGACTTGTTGCAACATACACTGGAACGATGGCTTTTGGAGAAACTGGTTTCCCTTCAACTTCCCTTTCTACGGCAGTCATAGAAGGTGTTGCATGTACCCCATGCCAAAGTACAGCACGTGAATCACTACAGGCTGATAATAAAGAAATACAAATAAGAAGTGTTAAATATCTCAGAATCATTATACTTCTCACTGCAACTTAACCCCACCTTATAAAAATATAACATTTCAAATGCATAGATAAAGTAATAAAAAACGAAGCATTATTGGCAACACACCAACAAATAACATACAAAAAAGATTTTTCTATAATGCCTATAAATCCCCTCTCTCTAACATAACTTCATCTCATTATGGAGAAACTCACTGCTAACTGGTGCGGTCGAGAAGACTCGAACTTCCACGGGTTGCCCCACAGCGACCTCAACGCTGCGCGTCTACCAATTCCGCCACGACCGCACGTGGAAAGAAAAAACCTTGGTTTTTAGCCTTTAACAAATCATAAAGAAAGGTACAAGCCAATTTTCTTTTTCTCATAATTTATTTTATCCGGATGTTTTATAACTTAATAGAGATTACGAGAAATATGGGCTTTACTATGACCTTTGAACCATCATCATAAAATGTTCTTGTGCCGCTTGATCTTTTTCATAATAACCATGAAAGTTTTTTGTAATTGTTGTAGAGCCCTGTTTTTGGATTCCTCTCATAGCCATACACATGTGCTCAGCCTCAATCAATACTGCTATACCATGAGGCTTCAGATACGTTTTTAACGCGTGAGCCACTTGCGCTGTCATAGCTTCTTGAGTTTGTAAACGACGAGAAAAAATATCTACAACACGTACAATTTTTGAAAGACCAACAATTTTTGTATTAGGAAGATATGCTATATGTGCTTTCCCAATAATTGGGATCATGTGATGCTCACAGTGTGAATAAAAAGATATATTCTTTACGATTACGGCTTCATTGTATCCTGAAACCTCTTCAAAAACTGTACTTAAGGTTTCTTTAACCGATTGACTATAACCATTAAAAAGCTCGCGATATGCCTTGGCTATACGTTTTGGAGTATCTAAAAGCCCTTCTCTATTTGGATTTTCCCCTATCCATAAGAGTAATGTACGAATCGCCTCTTCCACCTCTTCAATACTCGGACGCTTTTCTTCAGATAAATTTGTGTCCTCTTTAACAACATTACGCATTCAAAAACTCCAAGCTTATTCTATACAAAGCATTTGCTCCATACCTATCTCATTTTGTATAATCTCTATATAAGCGAATTAAAAGTTTAAACAATCACGACTCTCAAAATTTCAGGCAATAGCGCATGATTGATACTATCTATAATGATAAAATACTTAAATATGCTGCACATATAGGCAAAATTGGGCGTCTTAATAATCCTGATGCAACATCAAGAAAACATGCACACCTTTGTGGTTCGACAATCACTGTAGATTTAAAAGTGGAAAATGGTATTATTACCGATTTTGCTCACGAAATACATGCATGTGTGCTAGGGCAAGCTTCAGCTTCACTTTTAGCATCTCATATCATCGGACAAACAACTCAAGATCTTAAAATATTGCGTGAAGTTATCTACCAAATGCTAACGCAAAATGGTCCTTCTCCTCAAGCTCCATTTGAGGATTTTTCTTGCTTACAGCCCATTAAAGACTATAAAGTGCGCCATGCAGCAACACTACTACCCTTTGATGCAACGATAGACTGCATTCAAAAAATTGAAGAAAAATAAATGTTCAAATCACAATCTAGACAAAAAAAGTTGACTCGGAATTACACAGGAACTTGGCAAAAGACACCCGGACGATTATTGGGTATTTTCTTAATACGTTTCTATCAAATAACACTTTCGAGTCTTATAGGCAATCAATGTCGCCATGCCCCGACTTGTTCAGAATATACATATGAAGCGATTGCACGCCATGGGCTTTGGGCTGGTGCATGGATGGGACTTTTTCGTATCATGCGTTGTGGGCCCTTTGGAACAGATGGCTTTGATCCAGTCCCTCCATCACTTGGAAATTCTTGCTGTTTTTATAAACCTTGGCGTTACTGGAAAATTTCTGACAAACACAATAAATAATCCTTTTCTTTTTTTATATGTACTGATAGAAAAATTAGTCTATAAGTTTTTTACTTAGTCACGAAACCATCCGCAATCGTTGGCGGAATTGGACTTAAAGGGTGTTTTTATGTCTTGCTCTATTTCTCTTTCTTTTCCTGACGGCTCAAAACATAATTACCCCGCCGAAATGACAGGTTTGGAATTAGCGGAATCTATTTCTAAATCACTTGCAAAAAAAGCAGTCGCCTATAGTCTTGATGGCATCACGCGAGACTTATCGGATCCATTGGGACAATCTGGTCAAGTAGAGATTATTACCCGAGAAGACTCACGCGCTCTTGAGCTCATAAGGCATGATTGCGCCCATGTCCTTGCTGAAGCAGTGCAAGAGCTCTTTCCTGAAACGCAAGTAACAATAGGTCCTGTCATTGAAAATGGATTCTATTATGATTTTGCACGCCAACAACCTTTCACATTAGATGATCTCACTGTCATTGAAAAAAAAATGCGTGAAATTATCCAACGCAATAAACCTTTTAGAAAAGAAATTTGGTCCCGTGAAAAAGCGAGAAGAGTTTTTTCTGAGAAAAAGGAATTTTATAAAGTTGAACTTATTGATAGCATTCCTGAAAATCAAGATTTAAAAGTTTATTATCAAGGAGAGTGGTTTGATCTTTGTCGCGGACCGCACATGCAATCTACAGGGCAAATTGGGAATGCTTTCAAATTAATGAAAGTTGCAGGCGCTTATTGGCGTGGCGATGCCAATAATCCAATGCTCACGAGAATTTATGGAACAGCATTTGCAAATGAAAATGACTTAAAAGCCTACCTCCATATGCTAGAAGAAGCTGAAAAACGTGATCATCGCCGTTTGGGACGTGAAATGGACTTATTTCACTTTCAAGAAGAAGGGCCGGGAATGATTTTTTGGCACAAAAAAGGCTGGAAAATGTTCCAAAATTTGATCAACTATATGCGTAGACGCCTTGATGATCATCAATATGCTGAAGTTAATGCGCCACAAGTTCTCGATAGGTCACTTTGGGAAATATCTGGCCATTGGGGCTGGTATAAGGAGAACATGTTCAAAGCAATTCCAGCAGTAGAAAATTCAGATCATAGGAATGTTTATGCTCTTAAACCAATGAATTGCCCTGGTCATGTGCAAATTTTTAAACATGGTTTAAAATCTTATCGTGATTTGCCTATTAGACTTGCTGAATTTGGACTTGTTCATCGTTATGAGCCCTCAGGCTCTTTACATGGTCTTATGCGTGTGCGTGGTTTTACACAAGATGATGCGCATATTTTTTGTACTGATGAACAATTAGCCGATGAATGTCTCAGTATTAATGATCTTATTTTATCAACTTATGCTGATTTTGGTTTTAAAGAAATCAGTCTTAAGCTTTCAACACGTCCAGAAAAACGAGTTGGATCTGATGCATTATGGGATCACGCAGAAAGTATCATGGAATCTGTCCTTAAAACGATTGAAACAAAATTTGCAGGACAAATCAAAACAAGCATCCTTCCAGGTGAAGGAGCATTTTATGGTCCAAAATTTGAATATACATTAAAGGATGCTATCGGTCGTGAATGGCAATGTGGAACAACACAAATAGACTTTAATCTCCCTGAACGTTTTGGTGCATTCTATATTGATAAAGATTCAGAAAAACGTCAACCTGTTATGATCCACCGTGCTATTTTTGGATCAATGGAGCGTTTCCTTGGTATATTAATCGAAAACTTTGCTGGACATATGCCACTTTGGCTTGCTCCTGAACAAATTGTTGTTGCAACAATTACATCCGAAGCAAATGAATATGCCCAAAAAATAACAGCAAAACTTAAAGCTACTGGGCTTTCCGCAACAATAGATCTCCGCAATGAAAAAATTAACTATAAAATACGAGAACATTCTTTACAAAAAGTCCCCGTAATTTTGGTATGTGGCAAACGTGAAGCTGAAACAAATAGCGTAAATATGCGCCGCTTAGGAAGTACAAATCAAACCCTTTTATCTGTAGAAGATGTAATTAAACAACTCTCAAATGAGGCAACACCTCCAGATTTGCAACGCGTAATAAATGCGTAATATCACAGAAAATTGTAATACGTTAATTTTTTACTATAAATCTTCAGTTTTTGTACAAAATGAAATAATTTGATATTGTAGTGTGTTTTTGTTTCATGCACAATGACCTATCATCAGAAAGAATAACGTGCTCTTTCTCTACAAGGTAGATTGGTGAAAAAATTGAATGTAAGCTATGAGCTGTTTAAATGAAAAAATCATAGCCAATTGAATATTAATAATAACATTAATCTTTTACCTTTATAATGAAAAGATTCTGCTATTATCATGGATAGATCATTACAATAATGATAGTAATATCAAGCAAGAAAACTGGAAACAAGATTATATTTATTAATAAAAAATATGTAAAATTACCTGAACAATGATATGTCTTATTCATAAGATAAGCCCTTATAAAAAAGACAAGATATTGATTTATAATCATAATATATTGTTATTCATATTAAATAAGGCTTTGAATATCATAGGATTCTCTTATTTTAAATATGTTTATGTTGAATCTATCAAAATCATTTGCTTGCACCAAACAAGCGGAATAAATGTGTGGATAAAAATTATTGAGAAAGGACTTTTAAAATGCCTACAATGAACCGCCTAAAGTGCTAAGGATCGTTGCAATCATTGAGGACAGACTATAACTATAATGATGACGCCGACTTGCTCCTTCATAAATGTAAAAATAGCGACATTCAGCAGAGTTTACCATTATATCATTCACGAGGAATCATGACAAAATAAACTTAAGAAACATCTCTTTAAAACAAGCACATGAATCGGTAAGCCAACGGCATTCTACATCCCGCAATCTACACTGATGAGATATTGCCTTAATTTTTATAAAGCTAAATAAAAGAAAAATGGCAAAACTCAGCGTTTATTCTTTTTCCTCTTCATATTTTACCAAATTAAAAACTCTTATAAAAAACTCGTTAAATATACGCATACGATACATGACCTCTCGTTGAACGTATTAAATTCTGAGCACATCCATAAAACGTCTAAATATCTACGAAACACATATAAAATAAAAAATATTATTATTATCGCGCTCTATCAAGAACACGCTTACATTCAATGAGTTCAAACAAAATTTCTTGTAACAATGCTTTATCAGTTTTGTCTTTGTAAAGATTCACAGAACCGACAGATGTTTCTCCCTCATTCCTCATGAAGCTCAAAAGCCCAAAAGAAGATTTTTTAGGCTTATTGCTTGCATTTTCAGAAGTTTGTCCTGCATGTTTCTTCTCTATGACCACATTCATAGCATCAAGATCACCATTACCCAATGCAGTCACAAAAGCAACACCATTTTCTTTCAAAAGGCGTTGCACACCTTTTATCGTATAACCCTGATCATATAGTAACTGCTTAATACCATTGAGCAAATCAACATCGACCGGACGATAATAGCGCCTTCCTCCCCCACGTTTCATTGGTTTAATCTGCCTAAAACGTGTTTCCCAAAATCTTAAGACATGCTGCGGAAGCTCCAATAACTCCGCTACTTCGCTAATTGTGCGAAAAGCATCAGAGCTTTTATCCATTTTGTAACACCTTATTTAAAACAAAATAAATTACTTTACAATGACTCATTCTGTTTCAATTTCTCAACAAAATTAGTCAAAAACAAGACCATCATTGACACCTTACTCACCAGTCTTTTTCTAAAAAACAAAGACTTTTATTTTATACATTTCTTTAACAAATACCAAACATACCATGGCATTTATTTATGAGATATCATTTTTTCTGTTTTGCACGATGCGAATCTAAAATTCTCTGTTTAAGAACATTGGCAGCCTTAAACGTCACAACACGTCGCGGCGGAATAGGTGCTTCAACACCTGTTTTTGGATTGCGTCCAACACGTTCATTTTTACTGCGAACCTGAAAAGTTGCAAAAGAAGATAATTTAACCGCTTCACCTCTTACAAGTGAGTTGCAAATCTCATCCAAAACCAATTCGACTAAAGCTGCTGATTCAGTATGTGACAAGCCCACTCTTTTACAAACTACGCTCGCTAAATCTGCACGCGTTACTGTCTTACTTGTCATTATAACCACCTATTAAAATATTAAAAATTACAAAATGACTTATACGTTTTCTTAAAATATGGTCAAGTAGCCATAATTTACCAACGAATAAGAATTGCTCCCCATGTAAATCCACCTCCCATGGCTTCTAACATGATAAGATCTCCTTCTTTTATTTTTCCATCGCAAATAGCTGTTGTTAAAGCCAACGGAACTGATGCAGAAGACGTATTACCATGTTGATCAACGGTAATCACAACTTTATCTAGTGAAATTCCCAGCTTTTTAGCAGATGCTTCAATAATGCGCTTATTAGCCTGATGAGGTACAAACCAATCTAGTTGTGAAGAATCCATACCTGCAGCTGCAAAACAATCATCAACCACATCCGTTATCATACCAACAGCATATTTAAAGACTTCTCGTCCTTCCATACGCAAATAGCCTGTCGTTTGTGTTGTTGAAGGTCCACCATCAACATATAGCTTATCTATATAAGCACCATTAGAGCGCAATTTCGCAGACAATATACCACGCTCAAAAGCAATATCCCCCTCAGTTTCTTGTGCTTCCAAAATAACAGCACCAGCACCATCACCAAACAAAACACATGTCGTACGATCTTCCCAATCTAAAATTCGAGAAAATGTATCGGATCCAATAACTAAAATTCTTTTAGCTCCCCCACACCGTAAATAAGAATCTCCTGTTGTTAAAGCAAAAATAAAACCAGAGCAAACAGCTTGAATATCAAAAGCAAATCCATGACTCATTCCCAAAGCATGCTGAATTTCAACAGCAGAAGCAGGAAAAGTACGATTCGGGGTGGACGTTGCTAAAATAATACAATCGATGTCTTTTATTGTTAAACCAGCATTTGTAAGTGCTGCTTGCGCAGCCTCAACTCCTAAAGAAACAGTTGTTTCATTTTCACTGGCAATATAACGTTGGCGTATTCCTGTACGCTGAACAATCCATGAATCTGACGTTTCAACAAACTTTGCAATCTCATCATTTGATAAACTTCTTTTCGGCAAAGCACTTCCTACACCCCGTATAATTGACCGAATCATTCAGCTCTTACCTTTTCTTCAAATTTTTTATTTCTATTATAAGAGCTTATCATAAGGACTCTCCATTCATCACTGCTTCATCTTCTTGGTCAAAAAGTGTTTCTTTATTTTCATGAAATCGCCGTAAATCAGCCGTTATTTTTTTTAAAAGTCCGTTATTAACCATCTCATAACCAACGCGGATAGCAGAAGCAAAGCCATTAGCATTAGCACTGCCATGACTTTTTATAACAACACCATTCAAACCTAAAAGCACTCCTCCATTCACCCTATCAGGATCCATTTTATGTTTCAGTATACGAAAAGCACCCCGCGATAAAAAATAACCAAGAGATGTTAAAAAAGAACTGCGCATTGCAGAGTTTAAAATCTCTCCTATCTGTCGCGCGGTTCCTTCTGCGGTTTTTAAAGCAATATTACCAGAAAACCCCTCTGTTACAACAACATCGACTGTTCCTTTTCCAATGTCATTGCCCTCAACAAATCCTTTATATTCCAATCCTTCTAATTGCACTTCACGCAATATCATTCCTGCTTTTTTTATTTCATAAAGTCCTTTAACCTCTTCCACCCCCACATTTAAAAGCCCAACACTTGGTCTTTCAGTGTGATATAAAGCGCGAAACATACCTGCTCCCATAACCGCCAAATCAACCAACTGACTAGCAGAGGCACCAATTGTTGCTCCAATATCTAAAACAATACTCTCACTGCGCAGTGTTGGCCAGATACCCGCAATACCAGGACGTTCAGCCTCTGCAAGCATTTTCAAACAAAAATAAGACATGGCCATGAGTGCACCCGTATTACCAGCAGAAATGCAAGCATCAGCTTCACCACTTTTTACCGCTTCAATGGCGTACCACATTGATGATTTACCACGTCCGTTACGAAGTGCTTGGCTTGGCTTTTCATCCATGCGTGTATAACTTTCTGTCGGGCAAAAGCGCGATACAGAATCCAAACAGGGATATTTTTTTAAAACCGGACGAACAGTCTCCTCTACCCCATAAAATAGAAAATAAATATTTGATAAATATTTTTGTACAATTGCTGCTCCTGCAATAGCTGCTTCTGGACCGTAATCACCGCCCATGACATCCACAGAAATTCTAATCACGCTTGCATATCCCACATCTTTTCATTTACATCTTTAAATACATATTATGATTTTTGGCTCCTGAATACTCACACAGAATATCTTGCGAAAATCGCTCCGCAGAAAATACCGTTTAGCATACAATAGATATTTTTTATATTTTTTTACAATCACTTCCAATTTTTCAAAACAGAAAATGGAGAGAATTTTCGCTCTGCTTCTTCTAAATTTTCAACCATATTCATCTTTATCCCTTCTTTACGTGGATAATGATTAATAGACAACTCAAAAAACTCTTCCATGATTGCGCCAATATCAATTTTATCATCATAAAACACTTCAGGAGTATCAAGCCCCTCTACATCTAAAAACAATTCCCCTGTATCCTCTGATATTTTGGGCTTCATCAAATTTGAATCTTCAGGAACAAAAACAACCTCAATATTTTCACAAAGGATATTTTCTAATGGTTCTAATGTAACAACACATAACTGTAGTATACGCGCTTGCAACAGACCTTTTATACGCACTCCGCGTTTTTTCCACGGGAAAATATGAAATTTTCCCTCACAAGATTTTACTTCAATTAAATCATGGTTCTGGGCTAAATGTGTACATTCTTTTTTGTTTGCACAAAAATGAACCCTTATACCTTTAGCAGGGAGAGAACGTACAGATATTGGATAAGCCAAAGCAAATGTCATTTGAGGAACATTTTGAACATTCATAGACAACTCCCAAACATAAAAACGCGTAAAGCACCATGTTTTTATTTATCTCAAGTATTTATGCATTTTTTTCTTTTCTAAAGAAATTCTATATGGCATAATTTGCTTTATAACAGGGAAACTCAGTGTAAGCTACGGTAGATTAAGTTAAAATTAGAAAAAACTTGAGGTTGCCTTCTTGTCCTACATCTCAGTATAAAAAGGAGATATCATTGTTTCAAATGCCTCACATAATAGCCTTAATCAAACGTAAATTATTGATTGGTCTATCAATAGCAAGCATAGGAATGCTTGCTGGGTGTAGTCTTCTTGATTCTTCAGGTTCAAGCCAAATTTATAGAGAAGGCTATGTTCTTGATAAAAATGCTCTAAGTTCTATCTCTATTGGCTCAAGTCAAGAGCAAGTTCTTTTAACTTTAGGGACCCCTTCATTAAAAACAAAATATGATAATGAAGTTTTTTATTACATCTCACAGACACGTTATCGTGGGATGCAGTTTATGAAAACAAAGATTATTGATCGCAAAGTTTTAGCTATTTACTTCAATAAAAATAATCAGGTTGCAAAAGTTGCAAATTACGGGTTACAAGACGGTCAAGTGTTTGACTTTATTACACAAACAACGCCAACTGTAACGAAAGAACATCCTTTCTTAATTCAAATTATAAAAGGCCCTGCGAATTTGCCACCCCATAACTAAATCATATAGTCTGCGTACCGTTTCAATATTATAGGTCTGATAATATCAGATCTATAATGGAGGGGATTTGTAACTCTTAGAGTCGGACTTTTTTTGCCATACTGTCGAGAACTGCATTAACAAGTTTTGGCTCTTCACCTTCAAAAAACGCCTTTGCTATATCAACATATTCATTCATAACAACTGCAATAGGGACATCTTTACGGTTGATCAACTCCCATAAACCTGCTCGTAAAATTGCGCGTAAGATAGAATCAAGACGTGAAAGAGACCACTCTGCAGAAAGCTGTTGATGAAGCAGCGGATCAAGCTTCTTTTGATCTTTTACAACACCCGTTATAATAGCCAAAAACCATTGAAAATCAGCTTCAAGATATTGGTCTCCATCAATATCTTTTCCCAAACGATAAGCCTCATACTCAGCTGCAGTTTCCATCACCCCCGAACCCACGATATCCATTTGATAGAGTGCTTGAACTGCAGCAAGTCTTGCTGCTCCACGTTTATTGGCTGAACGCGGAAAATGTCTGCTTTTTATATCAGCCATATTTAACGATTATCTCCAAATCTCTTTTTTAGAGCGATCATACATAAAGCAGCTTCAGCCGCAAAACCACCTTTATTTTTGTCATCTAGTTTTGCACGCACCCATGCTTGTTCTTCGTTTTCAACAGTCAAAATACCATTTCCAATAGCCAAGTGTTGATGAACAGTTAAATCCATCAATGCACGACAAGAACCATTAGCAACAATTTCAAAGTGATATGTTTCACCCCGAATAACACAACCAAGAGCAACATAACCATCATACGATATCTTGTTTTGTTTAGAAAAAGCTATTGCACTTGGTATTTCTAATGCTCCAGGAACCGTTACAACATCATAACTTGCTTCAGCTTTTTGCAAAGTATTCACTGCACCTCTCAAAAGCGCATCAGAAATCCCCTCATAAAAACGTGCCTCAACAATCAATACGTGAGGCTTTTTACCTATCTCTTTCATCATAATGAAATTCCACAAAAAACGAATCAAAAAAATCAAAGTTATAAAGCATAAAATTCTGAAAACGATCAATAGAGTGTTGGCTTATTCATCTTCTCTTTTTAAAGTAAAAAGTTTTGCAGCATAACGAGCAAGTTGATCAATTTCCAAATTTACCCGATCTCCAGTTTTAGCTTGTCCCCACGTTGTCATTTCGAGTGTATGGCGAATAATAAGAACATCAAAAACACAATCCTCAACACCATTAACAGTCAAAGATGTCCCATTAAGTGCAATAGATCCCTTATTAACAATAAAAGGCATAAATTGTCTTGAAACTTTTAAATAAAAGCGAATTGCATCCCCTTCCTTTTTTTGATCAATGATTTCAGCCAAACCATCAATATGACCAGAAACCAAATGTCCCCCCATTTCATCACCCAATCGAAGCGAACGTTCCAAATTAACAAAAGTTCCTTTTATCCATTGTGCAAGATTCGTTAAACGTAATGTTTCTTCCCACGCTTCAACAACAAACCAATTGGAATCTTCTTGCTTTAATCCTCGCTCTACAATTGTCAGACAAATTCCCGAACAAGCAATTGATGCGCCAATTGCTAAACTTTTTATAGCATAGCGTGTGGAAATCTTTAAACGCATCCCCTGCTTTAAAGGTTGAACATCTTCAACACAACCAATATCCGTTATAATTCCTGTGAACATAATGTCTTACGTCTCCACTTATAAAAACGGTCATTTCCAAACATTCTTGTCTCAATCTCATGAAACTGCGAAAGATAATTTCCAAAATGAGGGGCTTCAATACGATTTTTGCCTAAAACAATGGGGGTATGAAAACATATCAAATAATCAACACAACCAGCATTCAAAAATTTTTCCCCCGTCTTGACGCCCCCTTCCAATAAAACACTATTAATCCCATGTTTATAAAGCATCTGTAAAAGAGCAAAGGGTTCTACACAACCATTGTTCATCTCGACCGAATAAACAGACACACCATATTGCTCCAATGCATTTTTTTTGCTTTTCTTTGAAAGATCTACATCACAAATAACCCATGTAGGGATTTTTATTGCTGTTTGGACAACTTTTGCATCAAGGGGGATAGATAAATCTGCATCCAAAATAATACGAATTGGTGAGCGCATTTCCATCCCTGGCAAGCGGCAATTGAGTTGTGGATCATCTGCGAGTATAGTTCCAATACCAACGAGGATAGCATTATTTTGAGCACGTAAAATATGCGTATGGGCATGAGAAAGTGTTCCACTAATTTTTACGCTGCCCTTCTCTTTTTTTCCAACACCATTATCTGCAGAAATTGCCATTTTAAAAGTGACCGCACAGCGTTGTATTTTTCTTATGCACCAATGCATCCATAAGGATTCAAAAGCCTCTTCAGCTAAAATGCCCTCAACCACTTCAATACCCGCCGCTCGCAAAAGAGCAATACCATGACCATCAACACGCTTGTCACAATCAGTCAGCGCAACAACAACTCGAGAAACACCTGAATCAATAAGTGCATTCACACACGGCGAAGTTTTTCCATAATGCGCACAAGGTTCTAATGTAACATAAGCAGTAGCTCCTTGAGCCAAAGAACCTGCCATGTGTAAAGCTTGCACTTCCGCATGAGGACTCCCATGAATAGCTGTTACGCCATAGCCAACAATAAAAGCCCCTCCACCATTATCGTTTCGCACAATTAATGTACCAACCGAAGGATTCTCACCTGTAAGACCGACATGACGTTCTGCTAAACGAATAGCTGCAGCCATAAACCGTTCATCTTGCACTTTTTTATTCATCAAAACGAGATTCTGTATCCGCGATACCCTTTGACAATTCATCTATAACATCGTGAAAATCGCTTGCATTACGGAAATCTCGATACACAGAAGCAAAACGAATATAAGCAATATCATCAATTCTTTTCAATGCTTCCATCACAAGATGCCCAATTTTTTCTGAAGAAATCTCTGGTTCTCCCAAACTTTCAAGCTGGCGTACAATGCCAGAAATTGCTCGTTCAATATGATCAGGATCAATATTGCGCTTACGTACAGCCACATCAACTGATCGCATTAACTTATCACGATCGAAAGGTTCACATCGTCCACTTTTTTTAGCGACTAAAAGCTCACGCAACTGAACACGTTCAAAAGTTGTAAAGCGACCAGCACAAACAGAACAAACACGGCGGCGTCGAATCACTGCCCCCTCTTCTGCAGGACGCGAGTCTCTAACCTGTGTATCCTCATATTGACAATAAGGACAGCGCATCTCTTTTATATCCTTAACAAGCGCTGAGATAAGAGTAAAGAGGAAATTGATTCGTTATATCTTCCACCTTTTTCTTAACAGCCATTTCAACAGCATGATTATCTTCATCACTTTTTGCGTTCCGAAGACCATCAAGAACTTCTGAAATCAAATGACCAACTTGAATAAATTCTTTTTCTAAAAAACCACGTGTTGTAGCAGCAGGTGAGCCCAAACGAATTCCCGATGTTATAGATGGCGTTTCAGGGTCAAAAGGAATACCATTTTTATTGCAGGTAATATGAGCGCGTCCTAAAGCCAATTCAGCACGTTTACCTGTTAGATTTTTGGAACGTAAATCAACCAACAATAAATGATTATCTGTACCGCCAGAAACAATATTAAAACCATTATTCTGTAATGTTTTTGCTAAAGTTTTCGCATGTGTGACCACCTTGGCACTATAATTCTTGAAAGAAGGATGCAAAGCCTCCCCAAATGCAACAGCCTTTGCCGCAATCACATGCATTAAAGGCCCCCCTTGAAGACCAGGAAAAATAGCAGAATTAATTTTTTTGGATAAAGCCTCATCATTTGTCAATATCAAACCACCTCGGGGACCTCGAAGCGATTTATGTGTTGTTGTCGTTACAATATGCGCATGTGGAACAGGTGAAGGATGTACGCCACTAGCAACAAGACCAGCAATATGAGACATATCAACGAGTAAATGAGCACCGATTTCATCTGCAATTTCACGGAATCTTTCCCAATTCCAGAATCGAGAATAAGATGAGCCCCCTGCTATAATAAGTTTTGGCTTATGTTCTTTTGCAAGTCGCTCAACCTCATCCATATCAATAATCTGATCTTCTTGACGTACACCATAGGAAACAACATTAAACCATTTTCCTGACATATTAACAGGTGAACCATGCGTAAGGTGACCACCAGCATTTAAATCCAACCCCATAAATGTGTCACCAGGCTGAAGTAAAGCTAAAAAGACAGCTTGATTCATTTGGCTACCAGAATTAGGCTGTACATTTGCAAACGCAGCACCAAAAAGCTGTTTTGCCCTTTCAATGGCTAAATCTTCAACGACATCAACAAATTGACATCCACCATAGTAGCGCTTTCTTGGATAACCTTCTGCATATTTATTGGTTAAAACAGACCCCTGTGCTTCAAGAACCGCTCTTGAAACAATATTCTCAGAAGCAATCAACTCAATTTCATGTTGTTGACGCTCAAATTCTTCCATAATTGCATCAAAGATTGCATCATCAACAGTTTGTAAATTATCATTAAAAAAGCGCTCTTGTGCGTCATTTTTTTGCTGAGTCATAAAATACGTTCCTAACATTAAAAAATAAAGTCATTAAACGATAACACAGCAAACCATGCAAACCAAACATTTTAAACTACTTACACTCAAAAATAATGATACAAATAATTATCCTGTTCCTTGTCATAGAGACAGCAAAAAACGTCTCTCATAAAAATGGTGAAAAATGAGGTTAAATTTCTTCTTTTACGCTCTTATTTGTTTACACCTTTTACAAAAAAATATTTATAATCTAAATAAATTCAATAATTTAATAATTATTATTTAAGTTAGTAATGATTTAAAATAATTTATAATATGAAAAGCTGAATATAGTAGAGAAAAGAATGGCAACCAAAGTTTTTATTGATGGTGAACATGGCACAACCGGACTACAAATACAAAAACGCTTAGAAAGGCGTACAGATTTAAAACTACTCTCTCTTTCTCATAAAGATCGCCATAATGTTCATCTACGACAAGACTATCTTAATCAAGCTGATATTGCTATTTTGTGTCTTCCAGATGATGCTGCACGCGAAACCGTTCATTGGCTTAAAAAAAATAAAAACATTAGGATTATTGATAGCTCGACAGCACACCGTGTTACACCAGACTGGGTTTACGGTTTTCCTGAAATGACAGCAGGACAAAGAAAGCGCATTCAAGCAGCACATTATGTAACCAATCCCGGATGCTATCCTACTGGTGCCATTAGTTTGATTCGCCCACTCCGTGAAGCAGGACTGCTAGACGCCGATTATCCCATCTCGATTAATGCAATCTCCGGCTATACCGGTGGTGGAAAACAGTTGATTTTACAAATGGAAAATCAATCTCAACAGAATATTAAGGAAAATTATTTTATTTATGGTCTTAATCTTGCACACAAACATGTGCCAGAAATTAAAATCTATGGACAAATCAATCAAACCCCAGTTTTTATACCAAGTGTTGGTCGTTTTCCCCAAGGAATGATTGTGAATCTTCCTCTGCATCGCCATTTATTCACAAAATCAGCAAACTGTTCTGATTTGCGCGAAATTCTCGCAAACCATTACGATGGACAAAATACCATTTTAGTTGCATCACAAGAAGAAACTGTTTCACTTGAAAGACTTAATCCAGAGTGTTTAGCCAATAAAGATGGTATGAAACTGTTCGTATTTGGCAATGATCGCGAAGGCATTTTTAATCTCAGCGCCATATTCGATAATTTAGGAAAAGGCGCATCAGCTGCAGCTATCCAGAACCTCGATTTAATGCTTTCAAGCGACTAAACCTCCCTACCCACAAACTTTTATTCAACAACGCGATATGCCCCTTTCGTTGCTCGCCAGTGCGCAACCGCAAAACATAACACAGCTAGTGCCATACTTTGATGAATGAGCCCTAAACTTATCGGAACCTCATGTAACAGTGTTAAGATACCCAAGACTGCTTGGATAATAATCATAACACAGATAAGAAATGCACGACGAGAATGGGTTGAATGTGGAGCATTTTTTTGTACATAGAAAGCATGAACAACTGAGACAATAAATAAAAAATAAGCAAAAAACCGATGAATAAATTGAACCATTAAGGAATTTTCGAATAAATTGAGCCAAACAGGACGATGCTGCAACAATCCATCAGGAATAATCTGCCCATCCATAAGCGGCCATGTATTATAGACTTTTCCTGCATGAAGCCCTGCAACCAAAGCTCCGAAATAAATCTCTATCAAAACGAGAATAACAAGCCAAGACGCAAAATATTGCACCTTTTGATTTGCTGGCTTTTCTGAGTATTCTGCAAGTCCTCGAGATAAATAAGTAACAAAAACAATAACAAAACATGCCGTTATAAGATGAAATGCCAAACGATATTGGCTCACACTTGTTAAATTACTCTGCCCAATCCCTGAAGCGACCATCCACCAACCAATAAAACCCTGAAAGGCAATAAGGACTGGTACAATGATAAGCTGGAGTAAAATATTTTTTTCAATACGTTTAGTTGCCCAAAACCAAATGAGCCCTAATAAAGCAACAAGACCAACAAGACGCCCAAGAACACGATGCGCCCATTCCCACCAAAATATGACCTTAAAAGCACTTAAGGTCATATCACGATTAAGAAGCTTATATTGTGCTATTTGTTGATATTTTAAAAATTCCTCTTGCCATTGATCCTCACCAATCGGTGGAATAACACCGTGTATTGGCTTCCATTCCGTTATAGATAATCCTGATCCCGTCAAACGAGTAGCGCCACCCACTAAGACAATTGCCAAACAAAGCAGTAAAATAGAGTAAAGCCACACCTGTATATGTTTTCTATTTTCCTTTTGCACAGGTGTTAAAAAGTTATCGTTTAATCTCTTTACTGCCATCTCTGATTGCCCCACGCTTCTCTCCAACTAAAATGCATTTTAAAATTAACATTAAATCTTTAATTTTAGTATGTACTATAACTTCAGCAAAAAACAAGCGTACCACTATAGCATATGATACATATTTCTTTTCTCTTTTGCGAAGTTTATGATGCAACAACACGATAAACAGTCTTTGGAAAGCTGCTTACCATCCACATCATCCAATCTTGTTCATTAAGAACAGTATTACAAATATAATAGTCTGTTAGCTCTGCAAATTGTTCAAAACCATATTTTGGTTTGCTTGCCATCTCTAAAATGATAAAATCATATTCTTTTTTAAATTCTTGTAATATATGAGAAATATTATTTGAAAAATCTTGTGCAGAAACAGCACTTGTTAATCCCTGAGGAAGAATATCAACGCCCGTATCGTAATCGCGGTAAATAACATCATGCATCTGAGCATGGCCGGTTAAAACATCACTCAGTCCGCGATGTGGGCCAATGACTTTCTCTATTTGTTGACCAGAGATATCGACCAATAAAATTGTTTTGTTCTCTTTTGTGAGATGAAGTGAAAGCTTTGCCGCTGTCCGTGCAGCCTCTGGTCCAATAATTGAAATAACTGTTGAAGCATGCCATTTCAAAACATCAGATAATCCCTCTATCGTAATAAAAGCTTCAAGATTTTTTATTTCTTGAGAGACTAAAAGACTCTCATTCTTCTTGAGAGCATTTTCTTTTAATCTCACATCCTCTTCTGAAAGTTGGTCTTTTTTGCTTTTAAAGAACGGATAAAATAACATTATTCCTAGCAAAAGAGTAAGGAAGCTGGCCAATGCACCCACAAAAACATTTTTTCCATAAAGAGCCATAAAAGAAATGGGGGCTAATGTTGTTGGCATTACCACATTGATCTTTGTATTTTGTAAGAGAAGAGGGTTATCACTCAATCCCCAATATGAACCAATAACTTTTTCTCTTTGAGCAGATTTGCTCATCACTTTATTTTGTGCATCGACCGCTGCTTTTATTTTATTTTCAAACTCGTTAAATATTTCATTCAAAGATTGGGATTGATCTTTTACAAAAAAACTCACCCTTTTTTGGAGCTTTTTTTCCAACTCCGTTGCAATAATTATATCTGAATGAACTTGATAAACGATCTGTAAAATTTTATTGTTTAATTGATGAGAAACCGCTTCTAACTCCGCAGTCATTGCCTTAATTTGAGGATGTGTCCACCCCAATTGCGCCGCCATATGTGCTCTTTGCGTTTCCAAGAGATCACGTTTAGATTCCAGAGAAACAATTGCTGAATTATCTGCAATAAACGATAAAGACAGTAAAGACTGTCCATTTTCACGTATCATGTTAATCGTTGAATTCAAACTTGTTAAATGAATACGCTTTAAAGTTGCTTGCATTAATTGCATCGAAAGATCATGAAGCTCTGTTTGTTTGACACTATGCTGAATAAAAGAATCAACAGAGGACCGAAATTCCTGCACGATATTAATAATCGCAGTGTTACCATATTGTTTGTCTTCAGATTTATCATTTAACAAGAATTGTTTTTGTTTTATGATTGCTTGTGAAAATACGGAAAACCAAGTTTCCAACCCACGTTGTGCTGCTTCCTGTGTCTCAGCTTCAAAAGTAAGGTTGATAAGTTCACCATGACGCGATAAACGGATATTTTCCTGATTTTTTTTCTTATAAGAAACCCTTAAAGAAAAAGGAGAATCATTTGAAATTATAGGCTGTGAAAACAAAAAGGCGATAACATTGTCTTGCTTTTTAATTGGTAATGGCTTTCCAACAGAATCAGATAATGAAAATATTAAAGTTGCTTGGTAACCACGGGGCTGGACAAAATAATACAACCAAATCAAAGATACACATAGCATTTGTAATAGCAAAACAATCAAAATGCTTCGCCATACGGTACGTACGAATAGTCTTTTATTACATGTAAGACTCATCTTTATTTTAACCAGCAAAATACTTCTTCATATTGTTTTATTAAGAGAAAGTAGTAACTATCCTCTTAACTTGCTGTCATATTATTTTGAGATAATAAAAATATAAAATTTAAGCAAAAATGTTCAACAATAGCTTTAAAGAACTTAATTCATATTTTTTTTGAGGCTCTCTAGTTGTTTTTTTGCTTCAGAAGTAACAACCGCTCTAATGGTAATAGACCCATCATCATGCCCTTCTTGCACTATTTCCGCAGAGTTTTCATAAAACCAATCAATAAGCGACATTTCATGAGGTTGTAAAAGATATTCAATGCTTTGCACGTCTCCAAAAATTCGCTCTTCAATGGCTCTTAATAATTGATCGAGTCCATCCCCCTTAAGTGCTGATACCATGAGAGCAGGATTTAATCGCGTCTTTGCGCTTGTTTGTAAAACATTCAATGCTTGCTCATCTAACATATCAATCTTATTCCAAACTTCTATGATGTGCTCCATATCATCAATATCGATATCAAGACTTGAAAGCACTTCTAAAACATCTTGGGCATGTGCTCGATGATCAAGATCTGACATATCTCTTACATGAAGAATGAGATCTGCTTCAACCACTTCTTCAAGGGTTGCTCTAAAAGCTGCAATCAAATTCGTTGGCAAGTTAGAAATAAACCCTACAGTATCAGACAAAAGAACAGTTTTTCCATGGGGAAGAACAACTTTGCGCAAAGTCGGATCAAGCGTTGCAAATAACATATTCTTTGCTAAAACATCTGCACCGCTTAAACGGTTAAAGAGAGTTGACTTTCCTGTATTCGTATATCCTACCATTGCTACAACAGGATAAGATGTTTTTTTCCTTTTTGCTCTATGAAGTGCACGTGTTTTAATAACCGTTTGCAATTCGCGGCGAATACGAATAATTTTTTCTTGTAAAAGACGCCTATCTGCTTCAATTTGCGTCTCACCAGGTCCCCCTAGGAAGCCACGCCCCCCCCGTTGCCTTTCCAAGTGCGTCCAACTCCGCACAAGCCTCCCTTTTTGATAGGACAAACGTGCTAACTCTACTTGCAAAACTCCTTCTTTTGTTCGTGCACGATCCCCAAAAATTTCAAGAATCAAAGCTGTTCTATCGATAACTTTGCAATTCCATAATTTTTCTAAATTACGCTGCTGTACTGGCGTTAAAAAGTGATCTACAATCGCAAGCTCAATAGAATATTCATCTATATAACAGGTTAACGCATCTACTTTACCTTTTCCAAAGAGTGTCGCAGAGCGAGGCGTTGCAATATTAATCGTTTCATAATTAACAACTTCTAACCTTATAGCACGCGCTAACCCCAATGATTCTTTAACACGAGAAGATATAGAACACTCTCTCAAAGAGCTTTCACTTCTATTTTCTTGAAAAATCGGTATCAAAACAAGTGCACGCACCTGTTCTGTATTCTGCGAAAACACCCCTCCTAATCTCTCATTTTCATTTATCATAGCAATCTAAGTACTTTTAAAATGGGATAAGAGGTCTATCTTAAAATGACGTGCTTACTCAGGACTTTCACCCTCAAACATCTGTACAGGCTGTCCAGGCATAATCGTAGAAATAGCATGCTTATAAACCAATTGCGCGTGTCCATCTCGGCGCAAAAGAACACAAAAATTATCAAATGAAGTTACAATACCCGTGAGTTTAACGCCATTGACAAGAAAAATTGTAAGGGAAATTTTTTGCTTACGCACCGTATTTAAAAACACATCTTGCAGGTGTTGTGATCGCTCTGCCATTATTCTTACACCTTTATCTAGATTGCATAAAATATTCGTGCATGCATATCGACTGAAAAATATCCAATTGTCAACGTAGAAGCTTCAAAATTCAGAAACAAACAACTGAAATCAGAGAAAAAACAGCTCTTTAAGGCAATAATAAAGTACAACTTACGAAAATCTATATTAAATTAAAAATTTTTCCACGTTTACTTTTTTATGAGCTTACAATTCAAAGGCATACTTTATACATCCTAATATACATCCTAAGCTATTACAGACTATATGTGATGATGAATCTGCTTCGTTTAGAATCAATAAAAGCAAGCGGACAACAACATTTATTAACGATTATCGATATTAAAGAGAGGCATTCGCACCTTAATGTATATATAACCGCTATTAAATTGTCCTTATTTCAAAGATTGCCGGCTTATAAAGCTTTTTATAAACACAAGTTGTAAACAGTATTTTTGTTTTAGTTAGATTTAAATAATAAATTGTTTTTACTATATTTTATAATATTTTAAAACAGGATACAAGAAACTGCGTTAACTTTATCTTGATAAGTTTTTAAAATTTTTCCCTAAGCATATTCCTTTCTAAATAATTAACAGCTAGTATATAGAAATTATGTGGAAGAGGACGTATCCCTTTTCCGGCTGTAAGAGTACGAGGCGAGTATGGCACGCAGAACAAAATTGCAAACATTTGAAGTTGAAGTTGAAGAAGCCCTCACAAAAGCTATGAACTTTGATTTCGATAACACAGGATTTGAAACGATATCATCCAATAATTCTGAAAATGTTGTTAATGTCGATGATCTGATTCAAAAAATTGCAATGGCAGAAGAAGAATTTTTTGCTGAAAACGGTACATCAACTTTTGTTTCTAATATTCATGATGAAGCTGTTATTGATAAATCCGTTGTTGAACAGCTTTTTGCTCCAAAACCTTCACCTGATATTTCAGGTGGAACTGTTCATAATACATTGTTGTCTACAAAACTTCTTCCTGCAAATGATGATATAACAACCCCTGTAAATTTTGGACCATTAAAGCAGCGTTCTTCCTCTCGAGTCTACTGGTATACAACAGCGCTTAGTGCTTTATGGGCAACGGGAGGAGCTTTTATTGCGCATAAACTCGCACCTACCGGACTCAGCTCCTTATCCAATATCAGCACTTTTGTTACATCCCCAACAGGCCTCGCTGTAGCAGCCGGAACAGCAATTCCTATCCTTATATCTTGGGGCGTTGCTCAATTAACAAAACGCTCAAACGACTTGCATAATATTGCTCTTCTTATGACCAATGCTGCACAGCGCCTTAGTGAACCACAACATCTATCCGAAAAACAAGCTATTGCTATAGGGCAAACCATTCGTGAAGAAGTAGCGGCAATGAACGAAGGTATTGAGCGTACCCTCGGACGTGCTGTTGAACTTGAAGCAATCATACAAGGTGAAGTTCACAATCTAGAACAAGCCTATGCTGAGAATGAATCACGCATTCACACATTAATCAAAGAATTGAGTAATGAACGCATAGCCATTTTGAATCATGCAGATCGCGTACAATCAACAATTAAAGGAACCCAAGAACAACTGAGTGATGAATTTGGGTTGGTTACCTCTAACATTGTCACCAATGTTGAAAAGCTTGCACAAACCCTTTCTCAAACTTTACAAAAACAAGGTGAAGACCTTGTTGAAAAACTTTCCTGTGCCGGTGATGGCGTAACAAATCAACTTGTTGAAAAATTTAACAAAACAACAACACAAATTCAGCAAAAAAACACGGAATTTTTTCATGAATTAGGAAAAAACTTTGATGGCTTTGCAAAACAATTTGATCATAATGAAAAACAAATAGAAAAAACTTTTAATGAAACAGCTGAAAAAGCGGAAGCACATGTTGCTAAAATTGCAACACATATACAAACAGTAACAGATCAAACTTTGCACGCTGTCGATGAAAAGTTTAAAGCCTTAGATAAAGCTCTTATTGATCGTAATAATCAATCTATACAGAATTTTGATGAGAAGATCTTAAAGCTCGACGACCAAGCACATAAACTCTCTTCTAAATTTGATAACGTAACCTCGCAAGCGATTGGAGCCTTTGAACAACGTTTAGCAACTGTTGATCATTCTCTTAAAAAACATAGTGATTCCATTATTGATTCCTTTATAGAACAAAGTCAGGCTTTAGAGGATAATGCTGAAAAACTTGGTAACTTCTTGGAAGCTCATGTCTTGAAAATAAATGAGAACCTCCAAGAAAAAACAGCAGACATTACCCATGTATTTACAAATGGACGTGAAGCTATTCTTTCTGCAATTGATAAAAGTAAAGAAAGTCTGAGAGAAGAAATTCAATATGTCGACAATGCCATTGTTGATATCATACAAGAACGTTCACAAGATTTTAAAGTACAACTTTCTGATCAACGAGCTCTTATGGCAGATATGCTCGATAACGAGAAAAATAAAATTGCGGATACATTAAGAAATCAAATTGATGTTTTATCCCAAAATACTTCTCATATTGAAAAAGTTTTGGCTGATAATGTTCAAGTCGTTGATAAACAAGCTGAAAATCATATTACGAACATCATTCAATGCACTGAAAAGTTACAAGATGTCATTGTACAAAGTTGTAATACAACCCAAGATGCTTTAGAAGCACAAGCGAGAAATATTGATATCCGTGCTGATGCTCTACGTGACTCTTTAGCGATTAATAGTTTTTCTCTCAATGAAGTTCTTGCCGATCAAGCACGCACACTCGAGCAACGCATGGAAACCATCCATAATCTCATTGCAAAAAGTGATATACGTGTTGATGTTGCATTGAAACAACAGATAGATTTAGTTGAGAGCGCAATTGTTGCCAACAATAAAAATATTACTGAAACGGTTCAAGATCATATCAAAAATCTTGAAAGTCAGGCCGAAACTTTAAAGAATACTCTCTCTCAATCGAGTGGTGTTTTCTTTGAAACTCTTGAGACGCGTATGGAATCATTTGATACAAATCTAGAAGTTCGTGCACACAAAATTTTTGAACGTACAACAACGCTAGAAGAAACATTATCTGAAAAAATTAGCCAAGTATGTGAAGCTATTGATGCACAAACATCTGTTATTGAGGAACGTTCTGACACTTTAAAAACATCTCTCATGCTTAATAATGAACAAAGTCAGATAATTCAACAAGCGCTGGAAAGCAGTGTTGACAATATGCGTGTCACCTTAGAAGATTCTGTTAATACAGTGACAGATAACCTGCACAATCAGATTATAAAGGCCTCTGACATTCTTTCTTCTACAAGTGAACAAATTCTTTCTTCTGTTACAAATGTTACTGCACAAGCAGAAAATATTCTTTCAGAATCAGGAAATCGCATTGTATCAAACGTTAAAAAAACAGTTTATGATACCAGTGAAAAAGTTCTGTCCGTTTTGTCTGAACAAACAGCACATACTGTCGAAGCTTTCACAACAGCCAGTCATAATGCACAAGCATTATTGAATGAAACTATTCACACATCAACAACAGCAATAGAACAAGTCCTTAATGAACGCTGTGATGTTCTTCATCACTCTATGCAAAATCTTAAAAATAATTTAGGACATCAGCTCTCTGATGTAACGAGCCGTCTGGAAGATGCAAGAAATCAAACAGCCACACAAATTTCAGAACATGTTGGAAAAATAACAGAGCTAACAAATCACTTAAATCAAGCAGCGCAAAGTACGACAGAATCAATTGATTCTTTAACACAGCATATCGGTGAACAACTCTCTCTCTCCACACAAGATGCTGAACAAAGAATTTATGCACATAATGAATCTCTAGTGAATAGCTTAACCAAAGCTAACTCTGAAACACTTCAAACAATAACGATTATGAAGGAAGAGCTTGTTAATAATGTCTCATCCATCTTAACACAGTTGAATCAATCAATTTACAATTTTCACGAAAATAGTAATGTTTTATTATCGGCTGTTCAAAATATTGATGGGCAGTTTAATGAGAGTACGAATAATTTTTTCCGCAACACGGACCAAGTAGCAGAGCGTTTGTCAGCCTCAAATCAAGCGCTCAATACTAATGTTGAAATTCTGCAAGGACTTTCAAAGAATACCTTTGAACAAATTAATCATATAACGAGCAGTTTTGGTGAACATGCAAAGACACTTTCCCAAACTATTCATGTTCTTGAACAGTCTGAAAATTCACTTAGTGCAACACTTGAAGAAAAACATAATACGCTTTCTGTATTAAGCGATGCTCTTGTTTCAAAGTCTCATGAAATTAATCAAATGATTGGGCATTATGAAAAAATCTTCAACTTAGCACTTGAACGCTCTGATAAGAATGCGCGTAACTCCACAAATTCATTCCAACAATCACTTAATAAGCTTGTTAGTGAAGCATCAACGCGTTTTTCAGAAGCAGCAGAAGATATACGTCGCTCCGCTGATGAAGTTCGTTTAGAGCTTTCAAAGATTAATAATGATATCAATGAAAATGTAAAAAAACTTCCAGAAAAAACAAAAGAAACAACGCAAACAATTCGCACAGCTTTGAATGAACAGATTACAGCGTTACAAGATTTAGTCAGTGTTATACAAAATGATCAAAAGAGCGCACAAAAACAGCTAATATCAGCATTTCCTACATCATCAATGTTTAATCAAAAAAGTGACAGTTCCACTGAGTCTGTTAAAAAGATTGTGCCACCTAAGCCTATTTTGCAACAAGATCAAAGCAAAAAAAGACCAAATAAATGGGTATCAAATCTCTTAGAAAGAGCTTCACGTGAAGAAACATTTTATGATGCTCCCCCTAGTGAGGCTGTTTTAACATCAGTGCAAACAAAACCATCTCCTGCAAACTGCTCTCTTAATTCATTAGCTGCTGGTATAGTGCAAGCGATTAATCACAATGCCATTGTTGAGCTATGGGATCATTATCAACGTGGACAAAAAAACATCGTAACAGAACGCCTTTATACCTTAAATGGACAAAAAATATTTGAAATGATTAAGAAAAAATATATGAGCGATTTTGGGTTTAAACGTTCAGTGAATCAATATGTTACAGATTTCGAAAAGCTCTTACGTGATATATCGCGCAGTTCTGGCTCTTCCAACTCAGTTCGCAAGTACTTGATATCAGATACCGGAAAAGTTTATACTATGCTTGCTCATGCAAGTGGTCGAATCCAATAAAAAATAAGAAAGTGGAAAAAGATATTTTTTCCACTTTCTCTCTCTAGTCGTTTTAATGGCTCATCATAGAATGCTTTTCTTTTAACTGTAGCTTTGTACTTCAAAGGTTGGGATAATTGGCATGCGGTTTTCTTTGATATCCTAAGCAATAATCCTAAAGAAGCGTAATGGCTTATCAAAAAACATATCATTCTAAGAATGATAAAGCATGTTTTCTATTTCCTTATTTTTTTCTTAACTCCTTTATTTTTCATATTTTCATAAAAACACAAAGATTTAATAAAATTATTTTATTTGCTAGCCTTTAATATTTTTTCATGCGTTATTATTAAAATGGCTCATAAGAGAGATTTCTATTCCTTTCTTACATGTTTTTATCCACATATTAAGCGCACTTGAAATATCTAAGTAAATATTTTTATTACATTAGGTGAATTTGAAATGAATGTATCTTATTGTACTCAACTTTCCCATTCAATATACGAGATGATTCATTATAAATTATAAAGCAAAGCGTTAATGGAATGGACTTTATGTATAGAGTGCACAATTACAGCTGTTTTAGTGACATATTCATTGCTTAAAACAACATATTTGTCATTCTCAATGTTCCAAACTCCTTTAAAATAGCTGAATAAACAATTTATAACTGTCAAATTGTTGTTTAATTTTTTTCTACCTCCGTATAAAACTTTAAATAAAATATATATTTTATAAAAAACGAATGAAATGAATAAGAAAATTTCTTCTGTTCTTTCCTTATTTTCTAAGCATTGCAAAAAAAATAATGACTTGGTAATATAGTCGTTAGAAAATATTTTATTCTTTTGTAAACTAATCAATTTTTATGCATTTTATTAAGGAAAGAAAAACAAACGTGCGACTAACCATGAAATTATTCATGCGCACAAACAAAAAGAATTACCAAACTGGTTTTATGATCCAGAAGAATTTGCTCATGCTCACGCATTTTGATATTCAGAGAAATGAGGATCTATTAGTGGACAAAACCTTATCGTAGATAGAACACTCATATAAATACACACTAACTTGGATATCATAAAAATGTATAGAGAACGAAATAGTGATTTAAGGTCACCAAAAGCTGAACTTGACAGTGCCGCGCTTTTTTATCACCAATACCCTAAACCTGGAAAATTGGAAATACAAGCAACAAAACCTCTTGATAATCAACGTGATTTAGCTCTTGCTTATTCTCCAGGTGTTGCAGCACCATGTCTTGCAATTCATGAAGATCCTAATCTTGCTGCTCTATATACCTCCCGTTCTAATTTAGTTGCCGTTATATCAAATGGAACTGCTGTTCTTGGTTTAGGAAATATTGGCCCACTTGCTTCAAAACCAGTTATGGAAGGCAAAGCTGTTTTATTCAAAAAATTTGCGAATATTGATGTTTTTGATATTGAAATTGATGCATCCAATGTAGAACAAATGGTACAAACGGTATCGACCTTAGAACCTACATTTGGTGGTATTAACCTTGAAGACATTAAGGCTCCTGAATGTTTTGAAATCGAAGAAAAGCTGCGTGCTAAGATGAATATTCCAGTTTTTCATGATGACCAACATGGAACTGCCATTATTGTTTCTGCTGCTGTATTAAATGCTTTAAATCTTTCAGGAAAAAAAATTGAAAATGCAAAAATAGTTACCTCAGGTGCAGGTGCTGCTGCCCTCGCTTGCCTTAATCTTTTGGTTCGTCTTGGGGCAAAAGTTGAAAATATTTGGCTTAGTGATTTGGAAGGCGTTGTTTATGAAGGTCGCAAGACCCTTATGGATCGTTGGAAAGTTAATTACGCACAAAAAACTGACGCACGAACTCTATCTGATATTATTGATAATGCAGATATTTTTCTAGGTTTATCTGCGGGTGGTGTTTTAAAACCTGAACATCTTAAAAGAATGGCTCCAAACCCATTAATTTTAGCGCTGGCTAATCCAGTACCAGAAATTATGCCTGAAGAAGCACAGTCTATACGACCAGATGCAATGATCTGCACAGGACGCTCTGATTATCCCAATCAAGTTAATAATGTACTTTGTTTTCCCTATATCTTCCGTGGTGCATTAGACGTAGGTGCTACGGCAATTAATGAAGAAATGAAAATGGCCGCTGTTCATGCGATTGCTGCTCTTGCACGTGAAGAAACTTCAGATGTTGTAGCACGTGCATACTCAAAAGAACCTCCCAGTTTTGGTCCAGACTATTTGATTCCCTCTCCTTTTGATCCACGTTTAATACTGCGTATTGCTCCCGCTGTTGCTAAAGCAGCAATGGCAACAGGTGTCGCTATTCGTCCCATTGAAGATATGGAAGCCTACTATGATATCCTCAATCGATTTGTCTTTCTTTCTGGTTTAACGATGAAACCTGTTTTTGCAGCAGCAAAAACAGCAAAACGTAAACGCGTCATTTATGCGAATGGTGAAGATGAACGCGTCCTTCGAGCAGCACAAGTTGTCATTGAAGAACAAACAGCAACACCGCTCCTTATCGGCCGTCCACATGTCGTAGAAGCTAGATTAAAACGCTTTGGTTTAAGAATTCGTCCTGGTATAGATTTTGAATTAACAAACCCTGAAGATGACCCACGTTTTCGTGATTATGTTAATTTATTTTTTCATTATACAGGAAGACGTGGCGTTACGCCTGAAATGGCAAAAACAATAGTAAGAACATCAACAACGGCTATTGCTGCCCTCGCCGTTATGCGAGAAGAAGCAGATGCAATGATTTGTGGCTTAGAGGGACGTTTTGAACGTCAACTTGAATTGATTGAACAAATTATAGGACTTGATCCTAATGTTCACCGTTTTTCTGCTATGAGTTTACTTATCTCTCAACAGCGTACTCTTTTTCTCACAGATACTTACGTCAATGAAAATCCTTCTGCAGAAGAAATCGCTGAAATGACTGTATTGGCCGCTAAAGAAGTTGAAGCATTTGGAATAACACCAAAAGCAGCCTTATTATCACACTCAAACTTTGGTTCTAAAAACACAGAAAGTGCGCGTAAAATGCGACGTGCAACAGAAATTCTTGCCCAATTACACCCTGATTTAGAAGCAGATGGTGAAATGCACGGTGATGCTGCCCTTTCTAAAGTTTTTCGTGATCGTGTTTTTCCTGATTCTCGTCTTAAAAGTGAAGCCAATCTGCTTATTTTTCCAACACTTGATTCAGCCAATATCACGCTCAACACTGTTAGAAGCCTTACAAATGCACTTCATGTTGGTCCTATCTTGATCGGGGCGGCACGTCCCGCGCATATCTTAACACCTTCGGTAACTTCACGGGGAGTTGTTAATATAACAGCCCTTGCCGTCCTTGCGGCAAATAGAAAAAATAGTCTCGTAAAATAAATGTGCAATAAAATTTCAAAGTTTTTTAAATATTGAGGTATAGTACTTCATATACTGTAAACCTCTTTTCTCTATAGAAAAGACAGCTATATTCTGGATTAATTCTTTTTTTTAAAGAGAAAAAAAGCTAGAAGAATAGTATTAAATATATTTTGAATTTACTAACTCTATAATAAGGAATCCGTACATTGCCTTCCACGTTTGATAAAGTTGCTGATATTATTGCAGAAATCAGTGAAATTGATCGCAATACGATTACGCCTGAAAGTCATACAATTGACGATTTGGGAATCGATAGTCTTGATTTTCTTGATATTGTTTTCGCTATTGATAAAGCTTTCGGAATAAAGGTTCCACTAGAACAATGGACGCAAGAAGTCAATGAAGGCACAGTTGCAACGGAAGAGTACTTTGTTCTTAAAAATCTTTGTGCAAAAATTGATGATCTCGTTGCCTTAAAACAGGCGGAGTAATTTTTTCACCATGCACGATCAATCTGTATTCATCACTGGTATAGGCCTCATAAGCTCTCTGGGAGAAGGAACTGATCAACATTGGAATCTCTTAAATGATCAAGCCCGTACACCAAATCTAGATTGTACAACTTTTTCGCCCTACACGGTTCATAAAGCACCCGAAATTGATTGGAGTTCACAGATTCCTAAAAAAAGCGATCAACGACAAATGGGAACATGGCAGCGTCTTGGTACCTATGCGGCTGGTCTTGCTCTTGATGATGCCGGCATGAAAAATAATGAACAACTCACTTCAACAATGGATATGATCGTAGCGGCAAGTGGAGGAGAGCGTGATATTACTGTTGATACACAAATTCTTTCTAAAGCGCGCGCAATCGCCGATCATGCTTCTATGTTAAATGTTGCTCTTTCAACCGAACTTCGTCCAACATTATTTTTGGCACAACTTTCAAACCTTCTGGCAGGAAACATTTCAATCGTTCATAAAGTCACTGGATCTTCTCGTACATTTATGGGAGAAGAAGGCAGTGGGCTTTCTGCACTTCAAATTGCTGTAGCCCGTATTAAATCAGGACAAAGCACCCATGCTCTTGTAGGAAGTTCTTATAATGCACAAAGTTATGATATGTTGTTGGCGCATGAGCTTGGTGGTCTTTTAACCCATAATGGATGGAGCCCAGTGTGGAATCGTGAAATTCACCCCGGCGGCGGTATTATAACCGGTTCTGGTGGTATCTTTCTAGTTCTTGAAAGTGGAGAGCATGCGAAAAAACGTAACGCGCGTGCTTATGCTGAAATTAGTCAAATTGTTACAGACCAAACAGATAGAACCAAAACTTCACTGAGAGAGTCAATTGCAACAATGTTGAAAACTGTGGGCGCTAAATCTGCCTTAGTCATTTCAGCAGCCTCAGGTGCTCACGAAGCAACAAAAGCAGAACAATATGCTCTTGACGATGCTGATCTATCTTATCGCGGTATTACAACATTATTTGGTTATATGCGGGAAGCACAATTTCCTCTAGCGCTTGCTCTGGCAGCACTTGCAATTGAAAAAAAACACTGTTTTCCAGCATTAAGTCCTCATGAAAAACCTTTTCCTAAAGAAGTGCGTGAAATATTTATTACAACTATTGGTGTAAAAAGAGCTGAAGGTATCGTGCGTCTTACAGCTGTTTGAAGGGGAATTTCTATCGTGAAATATCATGATCATTTTGGACGTCCACTTGTAGCAATAACTGGTGTAGGCGTTGTCACATCACTAGGACGAGGAAAACATGAAAATTGGCAAAAATTAACAAGCGGTGTAAGCGGAATCCACAAAATAACACGTTTTCCCATTGAGGGATTAAACACATATATTGCTGGAACGATTGATTTCCTCAAAGAAAGTACGTTTGGTGCTTCAGCTCTTTCTGAAAAGCTTGCACATCTTGCTGCTGAAGAAGCGTTAGAACAAGCAGCTGTTGATAAAACAAATTTTAATGGACCACTTTTTCTAGCTGCTCCTCCTGTTGAACTTGAATGGAAAGCACGTTTTAGTCTTGATCAAGAGGAAAAATTCAATAATGAGCCTTCTTATGCAGATCTTCTTAAAGTCTGTAAGCATAAACTCCATGAGGCACTTTTTGAAACCACACAATTTGGTGCAATTGCAGAAAAACTTCAAAAAACATTTGGCACAAAAGGACTTCCTGTTACACTTTCCACTGCCTGTGCATCTGGTGCAACAGCAATTCAATTAGGTGTTGAGTCTATTAGACGGAGAGAGACAAATAGAGCGCTCATAATTGCGACAGATGGATCAGTTTCAGCAGAATCTCTTATTCGTTTTTCGTTACTATCTGCTCTTTCAACTCAAAATGAGCCTCCAGAAAAAGCAGCAAAACCCTTTAGCCGTGATAGAGATGGTTTTGTTATGGCAGAAGGATCAGGCGCTCTTGTTCTTGAATCTCTTCAAAGCGCATTAAACCGTAATGCTACAGTTTTAGGAATTTTAGCTGGCTGTGGAGAAACCGCCGATGACTTTCACCGTACACGTTCAAAACCCGATGCATCACCAGCAATTGAATCCGTTCGTAAAGCCTTAGACGATGCACAAATAACCATCAATGAAATTGACTATATTAATGCCCACGGAACTTCAACACCTGAAAATGAAAAAATGGAATATCTTGCATTATCAACTGTCTTTAGTGATCTGTTAGAGCATATTCCAGTCTCTTCTAATAAATCAATGATTGGGCATACATTAACTGCTGCTGGTGCAATAGAAGCCGTTTTTTCTCTTTTAACCATTCAATCAGGGGTACTTCCACCGACAATAAATTACGATAATCCTGACCCTTCCATCCCTTTAGATGTTGTTCCTCATCATAGCCGTAAAGCCTGTGTTAATGCGGTTTTGTCAAACTCTTTTGGATTTGGTGGTCAAAATATGAGTCTTGTTATCACAGCCTATAAAGGATAATCCTTTATATAATAAAAATTTTGTAACGCTAACCTAATAACGTCTTTTAAGGGGGCTGATAATGCGTGCACTGCAACTCTTTAATGAACGTCGACTTGAAATCACCAATATTCCCTCGCCATCTTCACCTAGTCTAGGTGAAGTAACTGTGCGGATAAAAGCTGTTGCCCTTAATCATATTGATGTATGGGGATGGCGTGGCATGGCCTTTGCGAAAAGAAAAATACCCCTCATCATTGGTGCAGAAGCCTCTGGTGAGGTTGTACAAGTAGGAGATGGCGTTGAACATCTCCAACTTGGACAGATTGTCTCAATTTATGGTGCACAAACCTGCGGAGTATGCAAAGCTTGTCATGAAGGAAGAGATAATCTTTGCAGTAATGTAAAAGGAGTCTACGGTTTTCATCTTGATGGATTTGCGTGTGAGTTTGTTAATCTGCCAGCACGTTTATTGGTTCCAGCACCACCCCAATGTAATGAATTGCAAGCAGCCGTTGCTCCAATTACTTTTGGTACTGTAGAACATATGCTTTTCGATAACGCAAAACTACAAGAAGGAGAAACAATCCTGATACAAGCAGGTGGTTCCGGTATTGGCTCTGCAGCTATTCAACTTGCAAAACATAGGGGATGTACAGTTATCACCACTGTAGGTTCAGATGAAAAAATTGCAAAAGCACAAGCTCTTGGAGCAGATCATGTGATTAATTATCGTAAAGATCGTTTTGAAGGTGTGGTACGTAAATTAACTCAAAAAAAAGGTGTTGACGTTGTTTTTGAGCATGTTGGTGTCGATACATGGAATGGTTCTCTGTTGTGTATGAAAAAAGGAGCACGTTTAGTGACTTGCGGTTCTACCTCTGGTGTTTCAGCACCAATAAATCTCATGCAATTATTCCAGCAACAGCTTAAGATATTCGGTTCATTTGGCTGCCGTATGGAAAATATGAAAAATGCCATGCAAAAAATGGCACAAAAAGCCGTACATCCTGTCATTGATACAATTGTTGGACTGGATGAAATTGATACAGCTTTAAAACGAATGGAAAGTCGTGATGTTTTTGGTAAAATTATCCTTAAAATCGATTAAATCATGATGAAGCTTTCTCTTAAAAATCTCATATATCGTATTAAAATTATAGCTAAAAAAATATCCTATTTGTTATGGGCATATCTACTCTTTGGTTCTTTATTTATTCTAAAGTGTTTTCCAGCCAAAATGGGAATTTCTTTTTTTGCTTGGTTAGCAAAAAAAATTGGTCCCCTTATCCATCGTCATCAAATCACACTTGCAAACCTTAGGAGTGCATATCCAGAAAAAACAGAGCAAGAACTCCGTGCGATTGCAATAGAAATGTGGGAAAATATAGGACGTTTCCTCGCTGAATATATTTTTCTTGATAAAATTTTTGATTTTGATCCTCATGCAGACAAGCCAGGTTTCATTGAGGTTAAAGGCATTGAAATATTTGAGCGATTAAAAAATGAAAAAAAACCACATATTTTTTTCACCGCACATACTGGCAATTTTGAACTTCTGCCTATTTGTGCACAAAGTTTTGATCTTAATGTTACGGTATTATTTAGACCACCCAATAATCCCTATGTTGCCAAACGAATCCTTAAAGCACGACAAACTTCTATGGGACATCTTGTTCCCTCCAAGGCCGGTGCCGCATGGGCATTAGCAGCCAAATTAGAAGAAGGTGAAAATGTTGGTATGCTCGTTGATCAAAAATTTCGCCGCGGTATCATGGGAACATTTTTTAACAGACCTCTTAAAACAAACCCCTTAATTATAAAACTTGCTCGACAATATGACTGTGATATTTATCCAGCACGTTGTATTCGTCTACCTGGAGGACGTCATCGTTTAGAATTATATGAACATGTAGAACTTCCACGTGATGAAAAAAATGATATCGATATAGCGGCTTCTACGCAAAAATTAAATGATATTGTTGAAACTTGGGTCCGTGAATATCCTGGACAATGGATGTGGTTACATAGACGTTGGGACATCTAACATAAGCTCTATTGCTTACAAAGGAAGTGCAAAATGTTAGCCTCAAAAGATATCAAAGATCTCACCGCAATTATCACTGCATTACGCAATCCTGATAGTGGTTGTATCTGGCATAAAAAACAAACTTATGAATCTCTCATACCCTATATGCTTGAAGAAGTTTACGAAGTCATCAATGCCATTGAACAAAAAAACCGAAGGAATCTCTGTGAAGAACTTGGTGATCTTCTTTTACAAGTTGTCTATCATGCTACTATTGCACAGGAAGAAGGCAGTTTTACTTTTGAAGATGTTGTTTATGCAATTACGGAAAAAATGATTCGGCGCCATCCTCATGTTTTTGGAAATGCCGAGCAAAAAAAACGGGGGATTATAAAAGAGGAGTGGGAATATATAAAAAAAAGAGAACAGGTTGAACAAAAAAGAATGTGCGAAGAAAAAAACAACAATTCCTCCACAAGCATACTCGCAACAGTAAAACAAATCCAGCCAGCAAACCAAGAGGCACTTGCTTTACAAGAAGCAGCAGCTAAAGTAGGTTTTGATTGGCAAAAAAGTGATAAAGTTTTTGAAAAAATAGAAGAAGAACTGGAAGAGCTCAAAGAAGCCATCAAAAGTAAACAAAACTCAGAAATAGAAGCAGAGTTTGGAGATCTCTACTTTATACTCCTTAATCTCGCGCGCCACTTAGCGATTGATTCACAAAAAGCATTAAAAAAAACGAATATAAAATTTCGAAATCGTTTCGCCTATATTGAAGAAAAGCTATCCACTCAATCTAAAACACTTACTGACGCATCCTTGAATGAAATGGAAGCACTTTGGAAGCAAGCTAAAAATGAACGATAAAAAATAGTAGATTTCTTCTACCTAAAAGAACAAGCGCCTCTAAAATTACTAAATTATAATTTAGCTTAGTTCAATTTGTTTTATATTGATCCTGCGTAGCAGGACGAAGTTCCACCGATTCTCCACACCCGCATGCTGAAACTTGATTAGGATTTTTAAAGACAAAACCAGACCGCAGCGTTGTCACTTCATAATCCATCTGCGTCCCTAATAAAAATAATACCGCATCATGTGCTACAAAAACACGGGCACCATTCACTTCAACAACATCCGCATCTATCCCCTTTTCTTTGACAAGAGTAATTGTATACTCCATCCCTGCACAACCACCTTTTTTGATACCAACAAGAATACCCTGTGCATCTTTTTCATCCATAATCGCTTTAACACGATCCACTGCTGCTTGCGTCAAATTTATTACCGAAAAACGGCTCATCCTTTACTCTTTTCTTAGTCCAATAGACACTTTGAAAGTTTTTCCTCTATAATATTTTATCTGATATTTTAGAAAAAAAACGAAACATAAATTAAAGCATTCTGATCTTGTTTATTTGGATAAAAATACATACCCGTAAAATGAGATTTGTGATTATACAATCCAGAACTTACAATTTTTTATCCACATAAAATGAAAATACCTCGTCTATAAAACTCTAAAAAAACGAAAACTTTTCAAAACCATACATTCACTCCTCTTCTTTTGAAAATCTTTATCTTTTTAGAAAAGTAACGATTAGGTAAGAAAAAATATACCTTCCGCACTCATTTGCTCCAATTCATACCCCTAAAGTCACCAATCTTACCCCCTCCTCACAATCTCAAAAGTAATTAAATGCATACATCTATTAACTATAGAGCTAAAAATTTAATGATCACAAAGAATTTTACAAATTCGTTATTTATCTTGAATTAACAACAAAATATTGATGTCCAAAATTTTTACTTTCAAAAGCTCTAAGTGCAAGAGCATTTTAGATTTTATTCTGTTTATTTTTTCTCTTGCCTTTAAAGAAACAGTCATTTAATCGTTTTACACGAACTCGGAGCGTAGCGCAGCTTGGTAGCGCACTTGACTGGGGGTCAAGGGGTCGTGGGTTCAAATCCCGCCGCTCCGACCATTTTTAAAATGCTATAAAATAAGCTTACTTAAAAAGTGGATTATTACGCATTTTAATTGCACACACATGAACTTTTTCTTCAACGTAAAATAATGTGCAGTGATATTTTATCATAAATTTGAGATAAGCTGTTTTATTAAAATGCGCTTCGTTCTTAGGAAAACACATACGAAACGCGAGACCTTTTGCCTCGCGTTTTTTATTCTTCAGAAAAATTTATAATTATCCGATCTCATATTTTCTAAATTTTCTTTACACAATAACGTCGCTGTTATCATTTTTTGTAATGGATGGTGACATCTGTACGGTTATCTTTTTTGGTTTTAATTCAGCTGGCATTTCCCTTTTAAGCTGAATATGAAGAAGCCCATCTCCAAGTTCTGCCCCAATAACCTTAACATGATCAGCCAAATGAAAACGCCGTTCAAAAGCACGCGAAGCAATACCTCGATAAAGAAACTCTCGTTCTTCAGCATCATTTTCAGGCTTTCTGTCTCCTTTAACGATCAGCTGGTTACAATGTGTTTCAATATCAATTTCATCTTGAGAAAAACCAGCAACAGCCATAGAAATTCTATAAGAATCTTCAGTTAAACGTTCAATATTATAAGGGGGATAAGAAGAAACTTCATCTGGTTGGGTTCTAGAATCAAACCAATTAAAAAGATGATCAAAACCTACTGTGGAACGATAAAATGGTGAAAAGTCTACTTGACGCATAATATTGCCCTCCTCTAGAGCGACTATAATTTATAACTGATTCACAAAGTTCCCACATGGCAAACTTACTTGTGAACCTGCGGCCCCATCATGGCAACCACACTATATTATCTAGTAATCGTTTTTCTTTATTTCAACTCTTTGGGACCTAAATTGATAAAAACTATCTAAAAAGCAATATACCCCTTTTTAAATCCTCTTTCTTCATTACATAAATGTCAAAGCACTAAGCGACAAATACACTGTAAAGGATTTCAATTGGAAACACCTCTTTATCCCATAGACTGGGGTTCCACTTCTCTTAATATCCATCATGATACTCTTAAAATAGCAATAGATCATGAAATTCGTTTTGCTATAACATATCCTGAGGTGGAAAAATCTAAGGGAACAATTGTTATTCTCAAAAGCTACGCAAATACTTTAGAAAAATATTTTTTATTAATAAATGAAATTTCTAAACGCGGTTTTCATACAGCAATATTTGACTGCTTTGATCAAGAAAAAACATCCTTCAAGATAAGAAAACAAAGCCGACATCATTGTTTTGATATAAATAATGATATTAATGACTTATATAAATTTTTTAAAAATATTGTTTATCCTAATTGTCCGCCGCCTTACTCTATGCTCGCCTATGGCATAGGTGGATTGATAGCACTTAGCGGATTAGATCTCATTAATCATCAGTTTAATAGATTACTCTGTGTTTCTCCCCTTTTTGCTCCATTCGGAAATAAAACGAATAGTTTTCAACATAAATTAACACAATTTCTTTCTGATATAGGTCTTGGCTTTATACCAGTGAAAAATGGGAAAAAATTAAACAAGACAAAACAAAAAAATATACAATTGGGACACATACATAAAGTGCCGCTCCCTTCCATTAAGCCCCCAACATCCCAATGGATGGCTTCAGTATTTAATACGATTGATTCTATGAAGAGAAATGTACTTCATGGAAATTTACGAATCCCAACACTCTTTATTCTTGCCAATCAAAACAATATTGCAAACAACATTGAAGTGCGGCAATTATGCCAACACACACGTCTAACAGAAAGTATTACTATTACAGGCGCTGAACTGGATACAATTATGGTTAACGAAGATTATAAAAAACAATTTTTGGCTGCATTTGATGCCTTTATTCCCGATAATGTATCTGTAAAATAACTAAACCTTAATTTCCACTCCGCCCCATCAAAAAAGAAAATTTCTACGAGCATTGGATCTACAAACACTTTTAAATATAATAGATTTTTCTTTCCAACCACTCATATGATTTGTTTTCTAGCCTTTACAGGCAAACCATGACCTAAATATTCACCACGCATTCTAATAAAAAACTAATATACAAAGTATATCATTACATTAAAAAATATTATTTTACATCATAAAAAATAACTTAATAAAAAAACTATTTATATAAATAATAAATATATCTTAATATAACATGATACATATTTACAAATAAAGCATCAAAATACTATTTTTTATTTGTTATAAAATACTCATTTAATATTATATCTAGAAAAATAATACTTTTCATCTATTTAAGGAAAAAACTGGAAATAAAGCGCATTTATAATATTTATTACAAATCTCTATAAAAACAAATAACTATAAAATTTCTATTTCTTAGGAGAACTTTTTAAAAACAATAAATTAACATAATATTCTTTTAATTTCTCGATATAGGAAGTCCCTACAATAATGGTTTTCATAATTTTTTTAATGGAATTCTGATAATAATCAGCAAATTTAAAAGAAAAGATAGCAATGAATCATCCTAGAAGTTTTAGAGCCCCCCTTCTTTTTTCAAAATCACATATATTTCGAATTTAACCAACTCACAACGAATATGCTGTATTGTAAATCAGAATGTAAGAATTAACCATTTTGCCATTCATTTCAATTATGAGCATTTTACCATCTTTTTTCTAAATACTCTATATTGTATAATTGATGCGGCAAAACTCTGACAAATGGAGCCATTGGAACATAATCATGAAACGAATCCTGCTCGCAGAAGATGATAACGATATGCGTCGCTTTCTCGTAAAAGCCTTAGAACGTGCAGGCTACGAAGTCGCCGATTTCGATAATGGTATTAGCGCATATGAACGTTTACAAGAAGAGCCATTTTCCCTTCTCCTGACTGATATTGTGATGCCAGAGATGGACGGAATCGAACTTGCACGACGTGCTACTGAAATTGACCCTGATTTACGAGTAATGTTCATTACAGGTTTTGCAGCGGTAGCACTCAATTCAAATAGTGATGCCCCTCCTGATGCAAAGGTTCTCTCTAAGCCATTTCACTTACGTGAACTCGTCAATGAAGTTGAAAAGATCCTTATCGCTGCTTAAAAAGTATTTTTTAAAGTTATTTGCATCTGTTGAAAGAGAAAATAAAATTAGGCATTGACGTTTGGCATTCTATATGGTGTATGCAACATCAATGAATGGGCGTGTAGCTCAGCGGGAGAGCACTACGTTGACATCGTAGGGGTCACAGGTTCAATCCCTGTCACGCCCACCATTGCATTTTATATCAACAATAATTTATTGATTTTACATATGTTTTTTTAAGTGAGGGATACCTTAATAAAGTTAAGGGAATAGGATTTTCTAACATTTCTCTATAAAGCACGCTTCGCACAATGTTTCTAATGTTTCTTTGAAGTCTGCTAACGCTTCTTGATGTAAGCCATCTAAAAGTCTCATAAACGCAACAACAGCTTCACGTTGCAACGGAGTAGAAGGCTTTATGATGATGCTTTTTCGACAAGAATAGGCTTCTTTTTTTAAGAGTAAAGCCTTCTCTTTATCTAAACCATAAAGCTCTATGATCTTTTCCTCCAGTCCTACAGGAACAGATTTTTTGCCAATCTCGACAGAAGATAAAAATGCTACAGATATGTCTAATTTCTTAGCCATATCTAAAAGGCGTTCGGAGTGATCAATGCGAAGTTTCCGTAAAATTTTACCAAAAGATGTAACCATATAAAAAGTCCTATTAGAGAAGAAATATTTTCTTCTGATTCTAACAAATCTTTTTATGATTTTCTTCAATTATTACGAATCAAGAGTTCTTTTCGGGGTGGTTTTTTAGCAAAACCAGAGGTCCAAAGAGTCTCTAATTCTAAAAAGTCAAAATCCTTAAAAATCTCTCGAACCGCATCACAATCATTGAGACTCAAGACAAATTTGCCTTGTATGCTTTTGAGAACTTTTGCCATACTCACAAAATCATCTTCAACAAAATTCCCAGAGCTGTAACACTTCTTCTTTACAAGATAAGGCGGGTCTAGGTAAAATAAACTGTCGGGTGCATCAAATAGCTCGATAACCCGTTCCCACGACAAATTTAAGATCGTCGTATCAAGAAGCTTCTGTCTAACACGTCTCATCCTTGATAACAGCTTTTCGGGATTAAATGCTATAGGCTTTTTCCTTCCAAAACTAAAAGAGACATAATCTTTTTTCCCATACATCACACAACGTTGGAGAAACAAAAAACGGGCAGCTCTTTCAACTTTGGAAAGGCTTTCTGGTTCAATCGCCGCAAGTTCAAAAAACAACTGTCTTGAACAAACCAACCATTCTAGTCGTTTGGCTAAATCATCAAAGTCATTTTGAACGCATTGAAACAGATTCGTGATCTCTCCATTCAAATCATTAATAACGGAATATTTTGCTGGTTCTTTATTTAGGAAAATAACACCAGAGCCTAAAAACGGTTCAACATAGGTTTCGTGGTCAATATTATTTAAAATCGGTATAATTTTCTTACGCAGATAGTGTTTACCACCCATCCACGCAAACAATGTTTGTGTAAATTCTTGTTTCATCATATTTTTAAAGGAGAGATTTGATATCTAACTTTTTGTTATCCATCTTTTAAGATGTGAGAAGCTATTCTCTATGGCGTCCACGCAACGGGAAAAATCTATTACAAACATAAAGAGAATGAAGGCAATCAATTTCATGATGCGTGACATCATCTTTAAGCCTTGATAGGTCTCTATCATCTCGTGAAGGAGCTGTTGTTCTGTTTCTGTAAGACCTTTATCTTTGCTGCTTCGTTTCTTGACCATCTTTCCAACCACATAAATGGGCTCCCTGCTTGTTATGCTTCAAAAT
>NZ_JBHIPB010000003.1:288973-297539 GCF_042195825.1 Bartonella sp. AP40SXNS | reverse complement strand
AACCAAAGAGTCAATATCATTTTTTATTTTTTTTAAAATAAAATATTGTAAACAACTGGTTGTATTTCAAGACATTATAGGCAAAATAAGAAGCGTATAAAAATAAAACATGAAAACAGAAGAAATTCAAAGAGTGCATAGCGCCTTTAAAGTCAAAGTACAGCGCCCCATTGCAAGGCATAAAATATCAAATGCATGGATTAATTAATCTCAAGAGCGGTTATTTTACCTTACTTTAATATTGATTCAAAAGGATTTCTCTACACAGGTATGATTTATAAAGACATTGCTGTATAAAGAGAATTCGCATGATCTGTAATTTGTAAAAAGAATCAAATTCCTGTAGAAGCATGCTAAGCTATCTAGCTAGCTTTCTTTATTTAATATTGAGAAGTACTCTTATAAATCTATGTGGGATAACGAACAACAAAAAAACGATCCTGGACAAGACCCTGCTCTTGTCGTCAAGCGCTTGCGGCCTGCGCGCCGACAGGTCTCTGCTCGTTGGCTTACAGGAACCATTCTGACAGGAATCACTTCCTGCATTCTTATGGGTATTGCACTTTTTACGGCTCTTGATGAACAACAGCGATTGGTAACCCCTCCACAATGGTTTACGCAAGAAAACCTATCAGAATCACAAGATCTTGAAGCCAATGGCTATAAAGGTGATCGCATTTCTCCCACCCATGCACGGCAAAGCTTTGACAAAAAACGTCAATTTGAATTATCGATTCTACAAAAAAAAGGCGATGAAAAAGTCATTCAAACACAACATTTTGAATGGATTCGTATGGCTTTAGCCGAAAAGCGCCCCCAGAAATATAGCTATCCAAAATTTGATTCTTTAAGCATTCTTGCTAATGATTCGACAAATCAAAACGCTAAACTACAAGATTCTGGACAGATTTATGGAGCAAAGGTCGAAACAAAACTCACCTTACGCAGCTATGATTTTAAGGTAAATCAATTCGATTTTGATGACACTGACACATTGACAGATGAAGAGGCACAACAAGAAGTGCAAAAAGCTGGATTTACTTTAGAAAAGAGCTCCGAACTTCTTTCAGTTCTCACATTGATTGATCCTTTAAAATTAGAAGATGTATCCTCCCCTTCCCAAGGTACAGAATCCCCTGAAGTTCGAATCGTTCAAGAAAATGTAACCGTTTCTCCTCAAAGTCACCGTATCGATCTGACGAAAAACTATGTTGAAGATATTATTCCTATTCGTAAAAAACAAACGATAGCCGATGCTTTCAAAAAAACCAATTATACAAAAAAGCAAATTGACCAGGTTGTAAAAACGCTAGAAAAAATAAGCCTTTCCGATACCCTTAAAGAGGGAAGCCTTTTACGCATTGGCATCGTGACACAAGCGGGAGAAGAAGACCATCTCGTACGCGCAAGTATCTATCAAGGAATGCATCATATTCTCACCATTGCCCTGAATGATAAAGGCCAATTCATTGAAAGCACAGAGCCTAAAATGTCTAAAGCACTTAAAACGGCTTTTCAAAATGGTATTCCACATTCTTATATCAATAGCGCGCAATTACCAACGGCTTATGATGCACTCTATAGTGCTTTGCTAAGCCATAATATATCACAATCTCTCTCTCATCGTCTTATTCGTCTGCTTGCCACCAATATTGATATGAAAAGCCAGATAACCCCCAATGATCAGATTGAAATATTTTATGCCATACCACAAAGCGATAAAGAAACCCAAAACGGCAAAAAGAACTTAAAAGCCAAAGAACCCTCCAAGAACACTGATCCAGAAATTCGTTATATTAGCGCCACTTTTGGGAATACAACTTATAAATATTACCGTTATCAATTAAAAGATGGAAGCGTTGATTATTATGATTCTGAAGGGAAAAGTTCAAAACCTTTCTTGTTGCGCAAACCCACACCAAATGGCATTTTTGGCTCTCCCTTTGGCCCACGCAAACACCCTATTTTAGGCTATATTCGCATGCATACGGGTGTTGATTGGGTTGCTCCTAAAGGATCACCCATTATTGCTGTAGGAGATGGTATTGTCACAAAAGTAGGTGTAACAGGCGGCTATGGAAATCATACGGAAATTCAACATGCCAATGGGTATATTAGCAGTTATTCACACCAAAGTCGTTATGCACCAGACATCAAACCAGGCGTGAAAGTACGACAAGGACAAATTATTGGGTATGTTGGATCAACAGGAATGGCAACCGGTCCCCATTGTCATTTTGAAATCATTGTCAATGGCGTCAAAGTTGATCCCATGCGCATTCGTATACCGGATAGCAAAGCCTTAACCAATCAAGACCTACAAACATTCCTACAAGAAAAAAACAACATTGATGCCTTGATCAACAGCCCAATAGCACCCTCCGAAGAAACTTAAAGCATCTACCTTTTTACAACTCAAAACATCTAAAAAATATGCTTGAGCGCTTACTTTTCTCAAAGAGATTTCCGCATTTTAAATATCTATTAAAGAATACGCCGAAATATGCCACCACCCAAGGTCGCATCACAATGATTGAAAATAAAACGCCCTCCCCTTTTCTGGTTTACGCACAATAGAAAAGTAAAAAATATGAAACCCCAAAAGGTTAACTCTTCTTGTTTATTTTATCAAAACGATAAAAATCCCTTTGTTTTCCATGCAATAAAATCTCAAATCAAAGAGGTGCCCGCTAAAGGATGAAGATTCTAAAACCCATATCATTCTATAAACAACCCGGCTTCTTTTTGAATAAATTCCACCTATTGAATGCTTATGCTGTTCATGACCCTAAAGGACAGTGTTTCATGAACTTTCTGAGCACGTTTTACCTTAAGAATATTCGTTACACACTTTTACAAAAACACCCCATATTTAAAATTTTAACAGCCCTTACAAAAAATAATAAAACTTGAAAAAACAATCTATTCGCAAAGAAATAGAGCTTACGAATATAAGTATTATTAGCGTAAAGGAGCACTTATTCAAAATAAATTTAAATTTTAACTTAAGCACTTCAAAGCTATAAAACATACAAAAAAGGAGAATTTTGAAAGCTGATCATCGGAGTAAACAAAGCGAAAAAACAACAAGAGAGAAAATCAAACATTACACCAAAAGATAAAGAAGCAAAGTTGCTTCTCTTGAAGACAATCGATTTTAATATTAAAGAGTGATGTGTTCGCGCTATAAAGCCGTATTTTTCCTCCTTCTTGTGAAAAGATGCCCTCCCCATACATTCACGATGAATGAAAGGCAGCTTACCACGAGCAAAGAGAAAATTTACCCTTTTAAAAATCAGTCAGAGCTTTTTTTTGAACTATTCATGCTAAGTTTTGGCAAAGGAATGACAATTTTTGTACCTCCTAAAGCAGAGGTTTCAAACAGAGGTTTTTCACCAAATTGCATACAGAGCTGTTCCACGACTACACGACCAAGTCCTGTTTTTTGTTTTAAAGTTTGGCTTTTCATTCCCACGCCATCATCTTCTACAATGAGCATCAATTGTCCATCTTTCTGGGGACCAAAGGAGATATAAATATGACCGGACCGTTGATCAGGAAAGGCATGTTTTAAGGAATTTGTCAGCAGTTCACCAAGAATAATTCCAAGTGTTGTCGCATCTCTTGAAGACAGGCGACACTCTTTAAAGTTGGTGTGAATGGTGATGTTTTCACGCAATTCAAAAGGGACTGCCAATTCGACATCATGCACAACAGAACTGAGAAACTCTGCCAATAGTGTCGTTTCCATATCATCACTTAAGCGCAAACGACGATGTGCTGTAGAAATTGTCTGAATACGATCACGTGCAGCTCCTAGAACAGAACGGACCTCTTCATTTTTGCTTCGGTTTAACTGGAGCCCCAACAAAGAAGACACCGTCCCAAGAGAATTGCCAATGCGATGGCTTGCATCCTGCAACAATATTTCAACCCGTTGGCGTTCTTTTTCAGCGTGATTGCGTGCTCTTTCTAATTCTTGTGTTCGTTCTTTCACGCGGGCTTCCAGAGCGATATTTTCACTATGAAGCAGCAATTGATACAATTTTAAAGAGCGCATATCACGATGAAAACGATTAATAACAAAATAGGCCGAAACAAAAGTACTGACAACAGAAACAATAGCTGCCAATGTTAAAGCAGCACGCATCAATGCGATACCCTCGCGCTGTTTTTGGCGCACCACATCATCCCCATTAATAAAACTTGTCATCAATTGCGCTAAACGTGCTACAGGAATCTTTGATACTTCCAAAGAGTCCGCATGAGAAAGTTGAGAAGGTTGTTCAGAAATCGCATCAAGAGCATGCATATGGGCACTCATAAAGGCTTTTCGTGCTTCAACCTCTTCTTTAAAAGCCGTAAACCATTTATACCACTGCGGATGCGCATAAACAATAAGTGCGATATAGTCGAGAATATTCCCCAACTCCCGTTCTGAATTTTCAAAACGTATTTTATCTTCCGCCTTGCGCGTTTTTGCATAGCTGCGATCAGCAACAGCCATATCAATCAAGCTAATAAGGACCAAATCAGCCTGTTCACGCAATTCTGAACTTGTATTCAACTGTGCGACTTCTCGATCAACGGCATTTGAAAGCAACATAATAAAAACCGATGCCAAAAGAGCCATAACAAGAGAAACAACAATCGCACCCCACCGCCAGCGTGATATCGTTGCATCAGAAGAAGGCATTTGAGGCATCAAATTTGTTTTTGTTGTCATAGAATGTCCATTGGCGAACTTGAAAGTCGTCATTTTTCAGCACAAAGGAAGGCAACCTTATGGAACATAAAACCTAAAGCCCGTGAGAAAGTTTTATACAGGCTTTTCTTGTGTTCTTAAAGATACACGCCAAACTTCTGAATTCCCTCAGATACTGACTTTACTGTAATAGCTATAACGGGAATAAAAAAAACAAGGCTATCGATCATAATTATTATGCTTTTTTAGCCGTTAAATGAACACAATGTACTTCCAGCTGAGTAAGAATCAGGACCATAATCAGACTCACCATTGACATTAAGAAGTTCTTGTAATCGATTACGCGCCCTGCTCACACGGCTTTTAATGGTTCCAACAGCACAACCACAAATAGCCGCAGCATCTTCATAAGAAAATCCCGATGCGCCAATGAGAATAATGGCTTCTCTTTGATCGGCAGAAAGCAAATTTAAGGCTTTTTTGAAATCTTGCAAATCAAGTGATCCATATTGAGCAGGATGAACAGCGACATTTTGAGTAAACACGCCGTCGGTATCTTGAACTTCTCTTCCCTTTTTACGCATTTGACTATAAAATTCATTGCGCAAAATGGTAAAAAGCCAAGCTTTAAGATTAGTTCCCATCTCAAAACTATCTTGCTTAGCCCATGCCTTCATAACAGTATCTTGGACCAAATCTTCGGCTTTATCGTGCTTGCCACTTAAAGAAACAGCAAAAGCTCGTAAAGCCGGCAACACAGAAAGGAGTTCTTGTTTAAAGTTTTTCGCGCACTTTGACATAAAGGATTCAAACCTTTTCCACATTGTTTAAGCCAAATTGCTCTGCGCGCTCCAACTTCTCTAAAAGCTCAAGCAAACACCGTGGCAGTGCTTCTTCTTGAATTTCCATGTAAAATTGACGTAACTTCCGTGCTATTTCGCTATTGACCCCGAGAAGATCATCTCCAACTCTAAATTGTGTGGTGAGATTTTTTTCATCACGGTCGTTCATTTTTCATCCCCCTAATCCATATATTATTGGTAGCACCGCGAAGAATTTTTTCGCCTTATGGTTGTAAATATAGCTGTCGGTAAAAAGTTCCATACAAATCAAGGAACTTTTTTATCGGTTGAGAATTTCAACCAACAAAATGCTTGAAAGGTCAAAGGAGTTATAAATTATGTCATTATCAACGCGCATTGCCCCGCATCTTCCCTATCTTCGGCGTTTTGCCCGCTCTGTCACCGGTAGCCAATCCTCTGGCGATGCTTATGTTTCAGCGATGTTGGAAGCACTCATTGCCGACATCTCCATTTTTCCCAAAGCCTCCACTGACCGAATTGGTACCTATTGGCTTTTTTGCCATCTTTTTGACCAAACCACACCAAACATCCCTGAACCCCTGCCCCAATTTGGTCTTGAACAAAAAACCAGTGCCAAATTATCCTATCTCACGCCCCGTGCACGCCAAGCATTTTTGCTCATTGCCGTTGAAGGATTTCATGAACAAGACGCCAGCGAAATCATGAATCTGGATACGAAAGAATTTCGCAAACTTCTCAACCAAGCATCCATTGATATTTCTCAACAAATTGCCACTGAAGTAATGATTATTGAAGATGAACCTCTTATTGCACTTGATATTGAGCAAATGGTAGAAAGCCTAGGTCATCATGTTGTAGGAATAGCGCGCACGCGTGATGAAGCTGTCATTATGTATCATAAGAAAAAACCACGGTTGATTTTGGCTGATATTCAATTAGCCGATAACAGTTCAGGGATTGATGCGGTCAACGAGATTTTAAAAAATGACCGTATACCGGTAATTTTCATCACGGCTTTTCCCGAAAGGCTGCTGACCGGCGAGCGTCCAGAACCAACTTTTTTAGTGACCAAACCTTTTAACCCTGATATGGTGAAAGCGCTTATTTCCCAAGCTTTATTTTTTCAAGAGAATGCTTCTAAAGCGGCTTAGAACAGAGTAACATCTTAAAATTATGATCGTTACGCCTCTTTCAAAGCCTCCCATGGATAGATCTCACATGAGTGCGCTCATGCAAGCGATTCGTGGTGCTGATATTTGTGTTCTCTATCAGGCAACAAATCTGGTTTATTTATGGGCTGAAAACTTGCCGCACCATTTGCACCATAAATGGCGGGTTGGGTGTCGTGACAGCGACTTTTTTTCGCTTGACCTTGCAGACAATATGGAAACCATCAAACTGCAAGTTTTAGCCAGTGGCAAAATGCAAACCGTTGAAGCACGTTTTGAAGATACAAATAAACAAGAGATTTGGTACAAATTTTCTATTGATTGCCACCGCAATGATAACGAAGACATTATTGGGATTATCACCACCGGTGTCAATATTTCCGGCTTACGCCGCCGTGAACAAGTGCTTAAAATCCTTCTTCGCGAGGTCAGTCACCGTTCTAAAAATCTTCTAGCGATCATTCAAAGTATTGCCAGCCAAACCGCCCGCTATACTGAATCTCTTCAGGTTTTTTTACGAAAATTTCAAGGTCGTCTTCATTCTCTTTCTCATTCTCAAGATTTGATCACTGATTCCGATTGGCGTGGTGCTCAATTTCGCGAATTGGTCCAAACGCAAGCTTTAGGCTATTTAATGAAAGAAACAGAACGTTTTTCACTTGAAGGCGTCGATCCTTACCTCTTTCCCAATGCCGCTTTGCATATTGGTTTGGCTTTCCATGAATTGATTGTCAATTCTCTTTCTTTTGGTGTTTTATCGCAAGAAAAGGGTAGTGTCTGTGTACGCTGTGAAATCGAAACAAAACTGAATGGCAAAACGCAACTTATCATCACTTGGCATGAAAATTTCGAATCCAGCGTCTCTCCCACAAACAATATAAAAGCTTGTTTTGGCAGTGCTGTTCTTGAAAAAATCGTTCCCATTTCTGTCAATGGTTCAGCTTCTCTCAAATTGACACAAGAAGGAATTGTCTATTGCCTCTCTGTTCCTGATACTTATTTTGATATTTTTTCTTAAAAGAGCATTTTAAACAATGAACAAGAGAAGTTTCCCCTTTTTTAGCAAAATGTCTCATCTGTTTATTAAGCACAAAGATATTTTCCAACCTCTTTAAACCAACCTCTATAGTTCCTCAAACCTTAACGATGAGAACTTAAAGCCGCATAAAGCCCTTTCCTGTTCATCAACCTTTATCGCTCATACAGCTGCTATTTTAAGACAGATATTAAAACGATTAAGAGCAAACCGTTTCAGCTTTTATATGCAAAATAAAAGCGAGCCTATTACCCATCTCTTTTTGTGTAATTTTCGCAATGCGTATATAATTTTATTTTGGCAGAATATGAAATTTCAAGAAGTAAAGCTAATATCCATCATCACTCCTCAGCTTTACGGGCTTAAAGCATCCACGACAACGGCAATTAATTGATGTAAATTACACATTTTATGCTTTTATTTATCGCATTTTTTAATGGAGATATCCTCTTCAGTTACAATAGGGCTTCCTAAAACAGAATACATTTGTGTCCCTCATTCACGCACTTTTTTAATATTTCCCAGCGCATCCACGCTCATTTCAAAACAGTATCTGTAAATAAGATATAATAGCCCCCGTAAAGTGAAGCATCAAGCCCGTCCCTTGTTACACCACGTCCTTCTTTACCTTCATACCCCTTTTCACTTCATAAAAGTAGTAGCTGAGCATCATCATACCATTTGTCTCTCATGTTACAACAGCCGTTGACCTTTGAGAGCGTCCATAAGAGGCATTTCAGTCTTTTTTTAAATATTACTCACCAATATAAAGCCCACACACACACCCTTTTATGACGTGCAAGCCTATGACTTTGATTAATTCACTATAGAA
>NZ_JBHIPB010000003.1:281144-288873 GCF_042195825.1 Bartonella sp. AP40SXNS | reverse complement strand
CCGACATCTCAAAGGGGAACCGACATCTCAAAGGGGAACCGACATCTCAAAGGGGAACCGACATCTCAAAGGGGAACCGACATCTCAAAGGGGAACTAAAAAACTGTAAAACCGTTTAACAATGAAGAAGCCCCTAGGCTGACAAATTGGAGTTCACACTGTCAACTACTCATTTGGAAAATAATTTATGAATCCCCTTGTTTTTATCCTCTTATTGGTTTCATGTACGGATGATTTTAACAGTTGCTATTCGAACAATACAATGGTTAAAACTTACCCAACAGCTCAAGCTTGTGAACAAGCCATGATACCGTCCACAAAAAAGTTTGCACTTTATGGACAACAAATTTTTGCTCAATGTATAAACGTACAACCCAGTTTACATCAACAAGAAGTAAACTTGATCTGGTCTGTAACAAACCGTGGAAATTTTCTTCTTAAAAGCCAAAACGTAAAGGACAAGCTGTCTACAGTCCACAAAGAAGATATTTTACCAACATCGCTTCCTCTTTTGCGTTCTTCTTCCACAAACCTCTTGCACAAAAAACTTTAAAAGCATAAACCCATCAGATCTCAAAAAAATAATCAATGGAAGACATGATAGATAATAAGCGAATGCACCCTTCAAAAGACCATCACACAGAGCAAAGTACTCTGCCTCAAGATCTCCCCTTAGATCCTGCTGTAGAACGGGTGAGAAAAAAACTTATGGGATTAATGATTATTTCCGTTTTAATAACGCTCTTCCTTATTCTGACCGTACTATTTTTAATTGTTTATAAAGTTATCGCAACGGGATCAGCGTCAAAACAAACAGAGCGATCTTCCTCTCTCAGCAAAAATCCACAAGCTACCCATCATACGCTCTCCTTACCGGAAAAAACACAGATTTTGTCGCAAAGCCTCTCAGAGAACAATATTGTACTGAAAATTTTAACCCCTGATGGACAAACAAAATTTATGATTTACAATTATTATACCGGTGCACTTGTCTCCATTCTTTCTGTTGAAACAACAGAAAAAATATCGACAATAACGCCTCATTAAGCAAGCCAACCTCAATAAGCGCTGACATAGCATTCTGAAGGTTTAAACATTTTCTGCGAGCCGGGCATTATCACACGCTTTTCCAGCGCGTAGGTGTTGCCGACAATCCTTGGCGCTAGAGAGAGTTCATAAGAGCCATTTTTATTCCTTCTTATACAAATTTATCCACACGGGCTCTCCCCGCTTGCAACGTGCAGGCGAATGGTTTTTGTTGATTCAACCATGGGACAAATTTGGAATGAGAGAATCCTAGGGATTTAGGGGCTCTCACCTAACATACAAAAAAATGAATTGTTATTATAAATCAATGTGATAAGTCTTAAATTTCCACCATACGGCGACGGCGCATTTTTTACTGTATCCCCTCACTTGAATTTTGGAAAAGAAGAAACCTTTCTGTCAACGCATTCCCATTTTTAAGAAAACGGACATCATTTGATGAAAAGCTAATGAACGTGCAAGAAATGCTTCTTCTTGAGTGTAAAAATTCAACATATTAATTTATAGTGATGATTTATTTTGCATGTCAAATGAGAACCTCAAATACTGTAAGATTCTCTCATCTCAAATCTATTTATGATGAAGCTCATCAAAATCATTTCCTCACATACCCTAGCAAGGAAATTGATGAATAAAATACCTCTTATAGATAATCCGGTATCAAAAGAAGAACTGTTGCAACATTGAAAATTAAAGCAATAACGCCCAGCTTACATCTTTTATTAAGCAAAGATAACCGATGGATTTCACATGATAGAATTCATAAACACCAGCGCGAAATGGGCATGAATATATTGAACAATATTAAATATAGGTGTGAATTAAATAAAACAACGACATTGCGTTCTTCATAAAAGAACTGCCTCTTAAAATACACGAATGTGGTTTTCTCTGTATCCCCTCACTTAAATCTCAGCAAAGAGGCAATCTTTTCTGTCAACAGCCTTCGTTAAGTTCCTGATACAGCCCCGTGAAAACTGAAGGAAAGCGCAAGAAGCTTCTTGAGCATATTATAATTTATTATCATGATACCAATAACATCACCACACAAGCGCGCTTACACAGCACCCTTCAGGTTTAAACATTTTCCTCTGCCTCAAGATTGACCACTCGGCGACGGCGCGTCTTTCTCTGTATCCCTTCACCTAATTCAGGCAAGGAAGAAGCCTCTTTTGTCACTTTTGATGCATCTCCATTGCTAGAGCTTTCTGCTGTTGTGAGTGAAAGCTCAAAAGGTGCTTCATCTTGAGTGCGTACAGTACGTCGACGGGGAGAACGACGTGTTTTTTTGATGGGTTCAACATTTTTCTCAGAGAGACAGTGCTCTTGATCTGTTTTTTCATCCGATAGAGCCTCTAAAGCGTTTTCACGCGCATCTCCATTTTGCATTTTATCATTTTGGCCATCGCCATTTTTTTGCGACGACATTTGTAATACATCTGTATCACCCTCAACAGTATCATTTTTTTCACCGTCAAGATTTATTTCACCGCATTCTTGTCCATTGTTTTCATCACGATTTTCGTTTTCATCACCACGATTTTCATCACGCCGAGGCGATTGAGACATTTGCCCAGCTGCTGCTAAAATAATACGCAAATAGTGCTCGGCATGTTGTAAATAATTTTCCGACATAACACGATCACCTGCACCTTGTGCATCACGCGCAAGGCTTATGTATTTATCGGCGATTTGCTGAGCATTCCCGCGAATTTTAACATCCGGACCGCTACTTTCATAATTGCGAGACAACGGATTAGGCCCGCGACGATTATTATTGTTATTACCATTATTGTTATTATTGCGACCGCGTACCCGTCTATTTTGTTGTGGCCTCATCTTTATCCCTTTTTGGAGTGTTTGTCTTATGTGTGTCTTAATTGACTCTTCCTCATTGCATTATCTTTTGATAATGCTGATCACGTTTAACATACGCTTATCAAGCTATCCGCGTTTATTTCACTCAAACGAACCCTACTGATATTGATAAAAGCATATATTTTCTTGAAAATCACAAAACAGCAGGGAAATCGTAAATCAAAAATTCCCTTTTTCTCTGTCAAACAGCAGAAACCTAATGATGTTCACGTAAAATGCCAAGTGTTTTTTTTAAAATAAACCATATTTCACTAAAAAAAATAATTATCTTGTGGAAAACAAAAAGGAAAACACACATATAACACACCTGACAAAGAAAAAATTCCTGCCAGAGAATAGTAGAAGCTTCCTTTTTTGCTCTAAAACCACCGCTCCTAAAAACGCCGATATTCTCTACCCCCTCGTGCATTTAACTCACAAGCACTTCCATCCCAACGAGTCACTGCGCGAACCTCTTTATTTTATAAATATAGCCTCTCTTCATCGCTAAAGCAACCCCTTGCGAGCGATAATCCACGATCGCTTCACAAAACCTCTTAATTTTTATAGATAGATTAACACGAAGTATTATTCAAGCCCTATAATCACCAAGAGATCAATCTTCTTTCCCAAAAAAGCCAACGATACTATCAATTTTTATTTTAACCCATAGAGTTTTTAAGTTAATCACAGTTTTTATTTATAACAAATTGAGCTTAAAAACAAAATATTTAAATACAAAAAAATATCAAATTATGAAAAAAACAACCAATATGTCACACTTTTTTAAAAATCAGCTTCTTCTCAAAAAAATACCCTCCTCAAAGCCTATCAATAAGAATGGCCTAACGTATTTCCTTACTTATCTTTTCTGATAAAGAAAACTGGAATTATAAAACAAGCACATTTTAAAACCCAACACAGCGCTTTACGCATGAAGAAGCCTTGAATGTTTATAAAAAAATGTTTTTTTACTCATTTTTGTCATGTCTATTGACTTACACCCTCAAAGAAGAAAGATTCTCAAATCACACGGGTCTGTCAACAATGAAAATACTTATAAAATTCATACACTGAATTGATTTGTAATGATAATTCATATTTTTGTGTTGAGTAAGAAAACTTAATACCGTAGGATTTTTCATCCTCAATCTGTTTGCTATTGAATCAATCTCTTTTTCTTGCATGTTACACGTAGGAAAACCTGCATGGAGTAAAAACGAAAAAAAATACTAAAAGTACCTCTTATGAACCGTCTCTAAGGCTAAGGGGCTGTCGAGAGGCACCATTGGAAGCGGAGCAAAGTGTGAGATAGTACCAGCTTACTCTTTTTTAAACCATAAAGATGAACTTGCTTTATAAATTTTATACATTTCATGAGGGTTTTACCATTATACCATTCACCAAAGCCATTACGAAATGGGTTTCCCACACTCGTTATTTCCCTTAAAAAAGCGCAACAACCCCTCCAGAAACTCCACCACGCCCCCTTAAACATTTCAAGGAGGCCATCCATATCTTATATCGCCATACCTTAAATAAGAAGTGCGATATAACAAGATAAATAAATCAAGCTGCTATTGGTCATGAGGCAGATAGTCATTTAAGAGGCTTTTATCTTTTTATCAAAATTCGCATCCTTTTAACGTTCCCTATAAAAACTTAAAAGTAATTGCGCCTTTTGCCTGTTTTATTTTCTCTTTCATTCAGAAAACAGTCTCGTAAGAGAAAATAATTTCCATCCCCAGGACGGACCCTCGTCAAACATTGTTTTTTAGCACTATCAGAAAGCTTATCCCACATTTCACGAATAGCAAAATAGGCCTCACTTTCCAAATTAAGACAATGCTGATAAACCTCTCTTTTCATATCGGGCATAACGGAGGCAGAAATTTCCTTGCAATATACGCGTAGATCAAAAACAGGAATAACCAATTCAACGGGTGCTTGTTGTGTTACTTTTTTATGAGAAGAAAAATAACTAACCACCTTTGCAACAACAAAACACAAAAACACTATACAAAAAAGTATTATGCAAACAAAAGCAATCTTGCGATATAATCTTTTGAAATAAGCCTTTTGTCTTGCTCGGATTCTTTTTTCCATAAAGATTGTACCCTTTAATATCCCAAGAGAAGCTTTTACAGCAAAAAACGATAGAAGTATCTGTGTACACAATACAGGTTATAGCCGCAAACGATCAAGACTCTTATGTCAAAAGACTCTCTTTTTTACCGTATAATTCTTATGAAACACTTTTCTCATACCCTTTATGAAAAAATAGGGTTGATGATTTTCTCTCACCACTTTTAAAGACGAAGATTCTTCATCCATGCGATTCTATAAATAATTCGTCTTTGTTAAGACACATCATATTGATTTATAAAGAGTCTTTATTGTTTTGCACGTTGAATGAAAAACCCAAACACCATAGGATTCTCTCATCCGAAGTTTGTTTTTTGTTGAAACAATCAAAACCATGTCGCTTACAAGTTACAAGCGGAGCTGGCATGTGGATTAAAAACTGTATAAGAAAGGCATATGCTTCTTATGAATCGTCTCACGAACCAAGGCTGTCGTAATATTGGGAGCGAGAAAATACAATGATGGTGCCGGCTTGCCTCTGCATAATCGTAAAGATGGGAGTGCTCAATGGATTTACCGTTATTCACCACACAAACACTTCATATATAAAATCTTATACGCCTTCTATTACCGCCCCCTCAAAAAGCAGTCGCTAAAACAAGATAAGAGATTATAGATGTAAAACTCCTAACAAAAAAGAATAGACTTTCTAATCGAGATCAACAAACACTGTTAAAGACACATTTGCATTTTTGACCATGCTGGCATGCATGATAATGGCCCTTCAAATGCGCCACCATTTTATGCTTCACCTCATATCATTCTCTGTCAAACAATCACAAAGATTCTTTAACTATTCAACGCCCCCCCAACCAAAGCAAAGAAACCGAAACCAGACGCCTGCATTTTTATTTGAATCTTCCCTATTGGGATAAAACACACAAGAATTTAAAGATTTCACTGCAAAATGAAATCACAAAATACAATAATGAGAAAAATATCCAAAGCCATCTCAATAACAAATATATAGCGCCCCTGTTATTAGAAAGTAAAAAAAGCCGCACCATTTAAAGGCGCGGCTTATGAATAGAGATATAACTAAATAAAATACAAAAGAAATCAATAATAAATACTTATACACAAAACGTATAGTATTGCAAGCTTTTTAATTATATTTATAAAAATATCCAAAAAGAGTATAAATAATGATACATTCGTATTGAGGAGAGCTGTTTATAACAATACACTTTCTAAAATAAAAACGTATCAAATAAATCAAAATACTTTGTAGCTTTATCTCAATATAATCCATGAAAAAACACACATGATTTAAGTCCATAATTATAATAAGACCCGTTCTTTTACGCTTGTAAAAGCGGGTTTTTCTTAACTTACATCCACCACTTCAAAAGATGAAGATTCTTCACCCAATCTGATTTATCAACAGCCCAGATTGCAGTGGGGTCCATTTGGCTTTCTCACATGTGATTGACTTAAACTTAAAGCTCAACAAATAAGCCTGCCTTAAATATTTTCCACGCCCTTAAAAAAACACTTTTTGTATCAGGGAGGCTCTTACAAAGAGCTTGCCTTATATCATCACACCTGAAAGGACAGTATTTACAGCATAAGCAGGATAAGACAAACAACCGCTTATACAATCTTGTCTGACAAGAAAACAAGTGAAACTTTAGCCTTCAAGTCTTCTTAAACAGTATAGCATTTCTCTTCGTTTATAAGAAAAGACACAACGAGATGAACTGCTCTTTTTCTCTTTAAAAAAAAGCGTGAAAATGGCAATTTTTTATAGATTTAAAATCATCGAATGCTCTATCCAAAAGCTTTTTCAAAGTATTGCAAGATTTTTTATTTTTTTAAAGCTTCTTTTGCCATGCGTTTTTGTTTGGGCACAGCTCCTTTCTCTGTAGGCTTTAAAAACTTACCCTTAGATTTCAATATGCGCCCTACTCTCCCCAACAACGCATGATCAACTTATCCTGCAACAACGCTTCTCTATCAATTTTTACCCCTTTTTTAACATCTCAAACAGAGTGCAATTCCAGTCCCCACCGAAGATATAAATCAGGTTTATCTGATCTACAGCTTCAACCCATACATATTGTTATGATCACTCTTTTCTAACAAAGAAGAAATCTCTCTAGAATGCTCAACACTGATGTTTTGAGCAACACTACTGTGTAATTCTAGCGGCTTATGTGCTGTAAATTTTGAAATAAAAGAGCTGTAGTCTATTTTTGGTGCCTCGTATATTGGAGAAAAAAATATGTCTCCAGCGGACGATGATTCTGTTTTAATTTCTGGTGCGCTCACAAAACTGTTTGATGTCGTTATTCCACCACTCACAACACTATTAATACTGTCTTGCTTCTCTTCTTTCTCATTTTTTTTCTGTTCGACACTGGTAAGATCTAGAGCATTTAATTTTTTTTCTAAAGCATCCATGCGCTTTGAAATTTTTGTAATATCTTCATATGCTTTCTTCAACAATGCGTTTAAAGGAGCATGTCCCATTCTTCCGCTAGCATAAAGAACGACACGAATACATTCAGGATCATCAATATCAGCAATAGAAAATGGAAAAAGTGCCATTATATCCCCCTTTTTGATAAGCTAAACGCGTATTAAGCATTTGCATATTTTTTTCCGTTGTACGGCTCTTGCATTTCTCAGACAACCTCAGACAACCTCAGACAACCTCAGACAACCTCAGACAACCTTA
>NZ_JBHIPB010000003.1:234244-281044 GCF_042195825.1 Bartonella sp. AP40SXNS | reverse complement strand
GACAACCTCAGACAACCTCAGACAACCTCAGACAACCTCAGACAACCTCAGACAACCTCAGACAACCTCAGACAACCTCAGACAACCATATGAAAGGCTTTTAAAAAAAATTTCCTCATCGAAAATTTTTACAAGGTATTTTTTTAGATTATACTCTGTTTTCCACCTAAAATGTTGACTTTATCACCTGATAATCAAAGAAAAATGTTTGATCACCTTGCATGCTGTGTCAACCTTTCCCCAAAGGACAAAGCCCACACCGGTCTTTAAATAATGCCAATCAATAAACAATGGTTTGTAAACAATCTGGCTTCTTATCTAACAGATTTAACTTGGCTTTCCCCTTCAAATGCCTCTTTGTAATGCGTCCCTATTTAGAGTTACTCTACAAAAAGCACTGCTTTAGGAATACTCACAGACGAAAAACACCCTATGCATAAAATTTTAACCGCATCTCAAACAATGGTATTTTACAACACAACGGAACAAACTATTGTCTTACAGATTTTCTCGTATCACTCTCATCCTGTTTCAAGAAGTTTCCTGATAAGCACAAAATGCCATCTCAGAGAGTTCAATGCCTCACCATACGTTACAACGCATCACCAACCTGCTGCTTCTAGCCAACAGTACACCCATTTTGAAAGCAAAGAGGAGCCTTTTTTCCTACATGCTTTGCCAAAAAAGGGAGTGCTTCATTTTGCCTTTTCTCGCTTTAAATAAACATATCTGTTGACCTCTTCCCACCACCCTCAAAGGACAAAGGTTTTAGCCCCACATCGGTTTGTAAACAATCCAACTCCTCTGAAGGAGCTCCATATCTGCTCATTATTTATATGATTCACTTGCATAATACTTAACCAAGCAAATCCTCCCCAGAACAGTTACTAATGTATTAAATACTTTAAGCTATCTTACTGATATCACCAGCTTCAATAATAGTGTTTTAATGACGGTACTTTAAGCTATAATAGGATAAAATTATCTAGGGGCTTTTTGTCATCGCACAGCAGCGGTTTAAACCCAGCACTTGAAATAATGGATCACGATACCACAAGAGAGAGGCATTTGGGATAAAATCTTTATTCCTCAGCAAAAAACGCCATGAATAAAGAAAGTTTTTTGTTCTCCCCCCTACCTTCAATAATCACTGTCTTGATCCTCTAAAGAACAATAGGCAAACTTACCTTTAGACATCCAACAAAGGCAGCACAAAAAATAAAAGAATAAAGAGAGTTGAGTTTTTTTTCTAAAGCGCCTCAAAACTTTCTGCACAATATATTCTATAAGACTTTTTTCATAACAAACATTTTGCAAGCATTTTTATCTTTCTCTCACACAGCTTTCATTCTCAGGCTTTGACAGCATAAACCACCGCCACATTGACAGGGCGTGTTTCATCTCCCCCTGTTTTTTGCAACAAGACCTTATGTTCATGCTCTCCCGCAGGACCTGTCAACAAATTTTTATTGTAAATTTGAGCCAGATTTCTATAATATTCACCGTGATTCATATCCCAAACTACCTTTTCAACCTTTGGATAACTATGCTGGTGGTTACCTGTTGAATCTGTTTTTCCTTCATGGGTATGAGATTTAAAAGACTCTTCTTGTCGACTTCCCAAGCGACGTCCTTTATCAATTTCTTTTCCACTATCGAGCCCCCGTAAAAACATTCCACGCAAATCGGGAACATTGAATGTTGTTCTCCCATCTCCTTTTCCCCATGTTTCTCCCAAAACAGCAAAAAGATTGGCATAGCTCCTTCGCGAATATTCTTTACCATCACAGAGTAACCATCCAGAGGGTATTTTTTCTGTAGCAAAAGTCCCAATAAATCCAGAAGAAAAAGTTTCAGGCAAAGGAGGAAAGGGAGGGATTTCAGGAAGTTTTATAGTAGGATTGGTTAAAAACCAGCCATCAGCATTTTTTCCGGCAATATCACGCGTATAGACGACTTCATAAAGCCCCCCCTTTTGAATTTCTCCGCCCTTTAAAGGCATAATACCCTCTGGCGTTGCCATATAAGTTGGTCGTGGTAGCAATTGATTTAAAGAAATATTTGTTATTCCTCTGTTGACGCCTTGTGCTTTAAAGCGCACAACAATGCCATCCATATAAGTCTCAAAAAAAGACTTTGTTGCCAAACGAAGTGACGTTCTCTCGTTTTCCACATCGACAGTAAACTGTGTTTCAATCCCGCCCCCATTATCCAACAAATATTCTTTGATGCGTTGCATCATAGCGCGAGCACTATCATTGACTGTGCTTGGCGGTTGCCCTTCTGCCCAGTTTATACTTTCATCGGCATAAGCATTTTCTGATGCAACAATTGACCAATCATAAATCGAACTCATAGAAGATACTCTTTTTTCAAAAAGGGAAAACGAGCAAAAAATGAAGAAAAGAAAGCCGCAACTTTATTTTTAGATGCCGGTATTTTTTCCATTTTCACTTTTTCCATTTTCAAACCTATTTTGTCATAATCAACATGCAATAACTTTGTTTTTGCATTGACATAAACAGCTTCAGGCTTCACACGCAACACATCTTGCGCCATAACGCCCTGATAACGTTGTGGATTTCCTTTATAATTAAAGGTATAAAGTGGATATCCCTTTTTCTGCCCCACAGGGATAATATTTTCTTTTGCTCTCACGTCACAAAGCCCTAAAATTCCTCCGACCAATCCAAGCACTTGCTGCGCATCACGCAACGGATCTTTTGTCACAGAAGGTATTGTTGTAGATTTTCCTGAAGTTGTGCCGTAATTTCCAGCGGCCTGTGTTCCTACCTGTAACAAGCGTTCTAAGCGATTCCAATCTTGATTATCTTTTTCTGACCATTTTTGGCGCTCCGCATCTAAGACATTTTGACGATTCATATCTTGAATCATTCCTCCTTTCAAAGCATTGCTTTGCGCATTACTCTGTCCTTGATAATAGCTATTTGCTGCATTAACCTGATCCTGCTGAGAGCGATCAATCATCTGGTTCGCGTTCATCATATTATTAATATCTTGATTATATTGCTGTACCGCAGCATTTGTTGCCAAAGCGCCTAACTCATCGGCCAGCACACCAGTATGAGCGCCAGAACCATAACGTCCTGCCCCAGACATAGATTGATTAATCGCATCAGAAGTTTTATTCAAAGCATTTTGCAATGCAGTATTAAATTTACTATTGCTTCCAATCCAGCTTCCCTTAGCCATACCGGAAAGATTTGTAGCGCTGTTGGTTGGTGCATTCAACCATTGCGTTACCGTTGGATTATTATAGAGCCCAGCTGCTTGTTGTAAACCAGTTAGCGCATTTTTTGTCATATCGCTAAGACCGGCAACTCTCTCTCCCTGATAAACGTTTCCGCCAATTCCTTTATTATAAAGTCCAAGCGCGTTAGCACTGGCTTGTTTAAGAATATCAGCCGCCCAAGCGGGTGGTGCATTTGTTTGTGTTGTTGTCTGTACTTGAGGTGTTTTTTTTCTACTCATGAACCCAGAACCTTTCTATATTGAATAAGATTACGAGAATATCCGTGATGAGCGAGCTTTTTCGCCCATCCAGTTCTTCCAAACATGTGCATTTCGTCCGCATTGATTGTTCGCGCCCATTTTTCGACTTCATCAATCAACTTGACCAATTTCAGCCCTCCCTCTCCCGCAAGATCTGAGAGAACGACGCATTTTTTTCCCGTATGGGTTATTTCAACTTTGGTAATTGCAAAAGCACTAAATTGGATTTTATTTTTTAAGACCAGCCACAATTGTGCTTGTCCTGTAGCGATTTCTTCAGCAATTTTTTCCAGACAAACATCATCCGGAAAGCGCTGCGCATATTTTTTCAATGCAGCATTGAGTGCCTCTTGATAGGGAGCTATTTTTTCCCATGGCCACTGCTCTGTCAGATGAGCAGAATATAAATCTTGACTCTCAAGCATCATAATTTGGGCTCTTTTAGCTTTGTCATTTCCCTCATTTGAGCAATACGCGTCCCCACACGTACTTCACGCGTTCGTGCTTACCGCACAACTTTCAAAAAGAAGAAGAGAGACACCACAACAAAAAAGAATTCCCCATCATCCCTTGTAACAAGAAATAGGGAATACGCCATTCCTACTTTATAGAAACCATGGTGCAGCCTATTTTTCCTTTATTGCAGAAAAGCATGAAACATAACGCACCACATTGCTCTTCATACTATAAAGACACAGCTTATCGCATTGTGCCTTTGTTTATAAAGGCTTGGGAAGCCTATGGGGCATTTGTTCTTTAATAATAGAGGCTTTGAACCTATCGCATGGTATTACAAAAGGTATGCCTATCGCATGCCGGCAGACGTCAATTCCACATCAAATCCGGTGACATGAGTCCAATTCACCCCTTCAGGAATACGCAATTTAAAGCGATAAAACCGTGCCCTTGCGCGACAATGAATTTGTCCAGTATTATAAGAGGGTTGTTTTTCTGGCAACCAAACAGTTTTCTCTTCAAGAGATTGTCGAAAGCGCATTCCCACAGATAAATAAAACTTTCCACTATTGACTTGAGGCATAATATTTTTCACGCGTGTTATCATGCCATTTGTCTGTCCCATTTCTTGTGATATCACCACACAAGCCATAGGACACCCAGAAAACGACCCCAGTCTGCCCTGTTGATCAAATGCCCCCAGCATAGGTGATTCATTTCTCCACACTTTACTATCAAGAGAAAAGGACAAATCGTCAATATTCTTAGTCACAAAATCAAGACCTTCTAGGGTTGTTCCGGCTAAGAAAATAGGCAATATCATTTTGATATCGACGAGAGCTTTTGTCCATTTTTGCAATCCCCAATCATAAATGAGCAAGATCCGTTTATGAATGTTCTCATCAGAATCAACCATCCAATAAACACGATTATACACCCCATCGATAGCAGCAGACAGGGTGTACAGATTATCCTTCCTTGATTTTGCTGTCATCGTTCGATCCACTTTTTCGAACCCAATAGGGATAATCTGTCCCTCATTTGTTATTTGATAAAAACCGCCCTCATCGGCAAAGAATGCTAAATCGCCCCGACAAACGATTGATTCAGCATTTTTAGCGCCTCGTTTATCGTGGATTTTTTGGAAACTAAAAATAATCTTTGATCCAGGGATAAAAGAACCGGCATAGATTGCAGAACGCATAAAGATAATTGGATTTGTTGTCTCGGTTGCCCCTTGGACGAATCCGCCATCAGGAAAATCTTGATAATCACAACTTTTTTTCCCCACGGTCCAAAATTCAGCATCATTCAATCCAGACCAATGAACCCGTCTTGGATTTTCGGTTAATTTCATCAAACAAACGAAATCTCCCCAGATTCGAACAATCCCCGCTTGTGGCGGATTACCTCCTAAATTTCTAAATGTTTTATCATGGTTAATATCGATCACTTGTGGTCTATCATTGGCATTAACAGCAATGATCAAATCACCAAACAAAGCAAAAGACCACGGAGCATCGATATTAGCAAGATAAGATTTTCCTTTTTGGCTAATATCCCTCCACTTCATTGTTGTATTATCAAGCAAGTAGATTTTTTCTCTTGTCCCAGCAATAATAGAAACCCCATTTTTTGTTTTAACCGCAAGAGCGCCTAAAATTGGCTCCGGACAAGGCTCTGATAAAGGTTCAAAACTTGGCATAGGAATATAGGAGCCATCAGCTGGAAGCACATTAACAAGTTCATCAGTAAAAATTCCATTGATATCCGCCACATCGGGTCGATAATCAGCGATTGGGAAAAAAGCCATCAAGACCCCCATAAAATCTTTGAAGAGCCCAGTGCCATTCAAGACACCAAGGCTTATTAATAATAAAAAAAACTACAAAAGCCCTTAGAACAAAACTCTAAAGGCATAAAATTTAAGAAAATAAACAACCTTAGGTTGTTTAATGCATCAAAAAAACGATACCATCAATAATAGCCACCCCAACGCCATCCACCAGCGCCTAACCAAAATCAACTGCCCGCAATCACCCACAATGACGGGGGAAAAAGCCATTAAGACCCCCATAAAATCTCTAAAGAGCCCAGTGCCATTCAAAACACCAAGGCTTATTGATAATAACTAACCATAAAAGCCCTTAGAACAAAACTCTAAAGGCATAAAATGCAAGAAAATAAACAACCTCAAGTTGTTTAATTCATCGAGCAAAATGTGACCATAAAGAATGGTGGAGCCCAACGCCAAACACCAGCGCTTCACCATCAACACCCAACGCGCATCCAACCATAAAGGACAAACTAACCTTCAACACCCGCCATAAACGATTTCGAAAAAAGCCTTTTAAAAACGCATTGGACGAATTTTTGAAGAACCTTTTCGACGCGATGTTTCAATACGCAAAGCTTGAAGCTGTTCTTGAAAATCTCTGAAAGAAACGGCGGCATATTCAGGATCTTTAAGGATATTTTTATACAATTCATATTTTGCCCGCGCTTTAATAAGATCAAAAGCATGAAGCAACCAAGGATTATCATCTTCTCTCAGCTGTTCATCCGCAATATGAATAGGAGCATACGAGAGCTTTACGGTTTCCACATGTTCTGGTGTTGGAAAGAGACCTATTTTTTGATCAAGGTACGTATAAAAGAATGGCGTTCCCAGTACAGGATGCGCGCCATATTGTTGATGCAACACTTCCAAGGGCTTAAAGAACAATTTTGTTGGTGTTTCATCGTTTGTTGCTAAAAAGACGCTCTCTAAAACCTTTTCTGATTTAATACAAATTCCCTCTTCTTGCCCATACCATGTTTTACCACTTTGTGTTTTAAACGTCCTTTCTCTTTTTTCATTAAAGAAAAAGGGTTCGCGTTCACACAAACGCAAAGCCGTAAAAATTGAATCTTGAATTTGCAGGGAATATTCCGCTGTTGTATCGTCAATTTCATCTTGAATAAGCGCGACCATATAAGCAAAAGTTTTAGAATGGTCTGAATGTGTAAGGTTTAGATTTTGGGGATCAGTGGATAAAGTGGTCATAAGCCTGTCCTTGTTTCTGGAAGCATTTTAAATTTTTCCCCCAACAGATCCCTCTTGTTGGGGGAAGAGAGCAAACATTCGCTTTAAGCGGGCGCTCCATAAGTTGGGATGACGATAGTGCCAAAATCCTGAGCCCCTTGCGTACTTCCTGGCAAGGTAAAGCAAGTTTTTTTCATACCGATAATGGTTTTTGCCGCGACCCCGAATTCTCTTTCATAGTCGAAGAGTTCTTCCACCAATTTATAGCGTGTTGCTCCTCGATCTTTACCAAAAGCAATCACAGCACTCTGCGCACCAAGTAGAACAGCCCGCCGCACATTTGGTACAGCTTTATTTGCCATCCCAGATTCAACCCCTTCGGTAATATGTTCAGCTTCGCGTAAAACCACACCATTATACATGCCCAAAGACCCATCATAGAGCGGATTTTTGATACGACTTCCACTATAGATTGCCTTAGTAATGTCGAGCCATTGCCCTGCATCTGTATTGGTTCGCAATTGCGTCACTTGGGTTGGATGGAGATAAAGCACATAGACATTTTCACCATCAATCCGCACAGGTCTAATTTTAGGATTTGCCAATTTAGCCCGTTCGACAGCTTTATCAATGAGCTTAAGATCAAAAACATCGCCTTCTTTTAAGTCCTCATCCTTTGCTTTATCGTTAGGACGTACCACGCGTTTATTGGTTGGTGCCGTTGGCGCATTAAACCCATAATGGACAGGTTTAAGAGTAATCGTACGTCCCTCAAAGTTAATAGCTTTTGCGGTATAACCACACACTTGAATGAAGAACATCATACTCAGACGATCTGCATACCAATCAACCAAACCATTTTTTGCCTCGGTGCGCAAATCATGGAGAATTCGTTGCTGATCAATTGTTCCCTCATTTTTGACACGCACAGCATGAACGAGTTCATTAATTGCCAAGCGATCATTGAGAAACTGTAAAGCTTCTTCATTGCCTTCCAATGTCTGCCCTTCACTCACCCCATCGCCTAGCAACTGCACACGCAAATTAAAGCTAATGGCATCCCCACTTGCTTTCGTGGTTTCATCCTTTAATTGTACGATACTGTTTGAATCATTTCCAATCAACGGTGCAATTGGAATTGCTTTTGAGACTTCTTGGTTTAATAATTTAGACCATGTGCGCACTGCCATTGGGTCATTAAGTCCGATATAAGTTACGGTCATTTTATCCTCTAAAAGTTTTCTTGACATAAAAAAACCCGGCAAAGCGCCGGGCGCTCAAAACACCACATTTCATTTCAGATGGTGAATAGGTTGTTCGTGAGTTTTATCTAATTTCTGTTAGCGTCTTCCTCCTCCTTATAAGAGCTCTCCTCACCGCATCCGTTCTTTGAAACATCTTCTCTCCCCACTCCCCCCGCCCCCGTTCCCTCAAAAAACACCTGCCACCTTCACGCACCAAAAGCCGCTCCACGTTCCCGCAAAAGACCCTGCCACATTTTTGTTTTTAAAATTCTCTTCCCCCCATTAAACGATTAAAAGAAGCTTTATTTTTAGGATCAGCAACCCAAGCGCTAAATTCTGCTTCTGACATTTTATCAAGCATATCCAAAGAAATCGGCCCATTTGGCGTTAAACCGTTATAAGCAGCAAGAGTACGCGCAGAATTGTGTCTTTCCTGTAAATTTTCATCCATGTTATTGGGAACATTTGTGTAGCCAATTTTTTGTGCAATCGTGTAAATCACTTCAGCGGGGTTTTGATTTTTTTGCGCACAATCGCGCAAGATCTGCTTCAACTCATCACCAATTATCGCATCAATATTTTGGGGATCTGCCATCTCAGGATAGAGCGAAGCACAAGCAGCCAACTGTTTAGCCCGCGTTTCATAAATAAAATCGGCCGCTTGATCAAAATCATGATGTTTTTGTTTAACACTGGCAACAGACTGTTGATAGAATGCGTGCAACTGTTCTGCTTCACAAACAGTCGGCTTATCTTGGGGTTTTTCATGTAAAAGCCCTTGTTTTTGGAGTGTTTTTCCCAACCATTGCATATAGCCCATGAAGTCTTTTTGTGGATCTGGTGGAACATCTTCTCCCCCTTGAACCTCTTTTCCAGCCTTTTGCGAAGAGGACTGTTGTTGATGCACTTGCCCTTGGAAATTATCTTCAAGAGTTTTTTCTTCTCTTGCAATTTCACCATCTTCTCCCTCTTGTGTTGAGACCAGAAAATCTTGTTTCAATTGGTTTTGTTCTGCCGGCGTTAAGTGTTCTTGATCCATGACATTAGCCTTTTCTTTTTTTAAACAATAAAATCAAATTTTTCAGATAAAACAGCCTGTGAGCATTTATTCCCTCAATGCTCTCCCATCACTTGGGCTCCACCATTCCCCCAAAGCTCTCCACCCCATATAACGGAAAGACTCCCCCTCTCCACCTTGCTTTTCCCAACAATCCAGCCCTATAAAACAGTTCTTTTGAGAAAAGGGAGCCCATGCACTATGGAAATCGATAAGCCCATTTTGCGCCCACCATGCCCCACCAAGTTCACCCCATATAACGGCAAGACTCCCTCTCTCCACCTTGCTTTTTCCCCAACAATCCTGCCCTATAAAACAGTTCCTTTAAGAAAAGGGAGCCCATGCACAACTATGGAAATCGATAAGCCCATTTTGCGCCCACCATTCCCCACCATGTTCACCCCACATAACGGCAAGACTCCCTCTCCACCCTGTTTTCCCCAACAGGAATAGTCCCATAAAACAGCTCTTCGAAGATAAAGGAAGACGACATTATGCTATGGAAATTGTATCGATAAGCAATTTCTGGTAGATGGAATTTATCAGAAGTCGCGCATGACAAAGCGTCCTATTGTTGAGCCTTTACTGTCTGCAACATCTGCATTATCTGCTCTGTTCCCACATTACCCCCCATCTGTGCTGAGGCATTTTGCTCTTCTTGAAAAGAGTTTTGCGCCTTTATCGCGATTTTATGAATGAGTGAAGCCGGTAAAGGCGAATAGCGTAAAAGATCGAGCATAATCTCTGGCGTTGCAAAATTTTGCATCAAAGGAAGCAATTGCATGATTAATGCAAAAGTACGCTCTTTTTCATTAAGACTTGTTGGCGCATCATCCACGACAATATCATATTCCAAACTAGTCACCATTTCGCGTGTCAGTGGAACATATTGAGCATTTTCATCCCCGGCAATACGGACCAACCGCCCATCGGAGAGATAATTTTGAATAAGATAGAGAATAATTTTTCCCTGTCGTTGCCGATATCGACGCAACCCATCAAAAAAGGAAGCCAAAAGATTAAGTGACGATTGTCGCCGTTGTTGTTCAAGAATGCCAGGCTGATTGACAGCTCGCGTCCCAATAAATTCAGAAGACAATCCCGTCACCTGTTCGAGAGCGCTCTTTGCTTCATTAAACAATTGAAAAAATCCTTGCGGAAATTGCGCCACGGGTTTAGGCTGGATTCTTCCCCCAGAGACAGCCCCACTTTTCAACCAAGTAATGCTATCGGCTCTAGCCCAACTCTCGACGGCTTGTCGATCATCATCAAAAGCATCGCGTTCTGCCATAATGCCGCCTTTTGATTGGCTATTGAGCAAATGCATTACTTGACTAAAATATTTGTTTGCCCACCGTTGCGGATCTTTTGTAGGGCGCACAATTCCGTAAAATTGCCGACTTAACTTATCAAAAGTACCGGTAATACACTCCCATCCCAATTGATTGGGTGGAACCAAGGGCTTATCAGGCGCTTCAAGCAGCTTTCTACCTAAAAATACCCGTTTGACAATTTTTCTGTTCAACCTTGTTGCTTGAACATGAGGAAAGGTTTTGCTTAAATTTTGGAAATCCTGCTCTGAATAATCGACAAACCTTCCACTTTGAGGCTCGAGAACTTTATAAACCACCTCGCGTTCAAACCAGCGACATTCTGCCAATGTCACCATTTTAGGACGTTGATAGCCGCTCCCCTCTTCTCCTTGATACCCCCTCTCGGACTGATAACTTTGTGTCATCCCATCGCTGGTTGAATGTAAAAAACTCTGATGTTTAACCCAATCCGCATTAAGGTCACTCCAATGAACATTTGGAAACATTTCCTGCGCTACGGCAAGAGGTTTTTCATCGATATACCATAAGCGTTGAGCATCAATGAGATTAGACTTAACAGCACTTGCATCCCACACCATTTTCATAGGATCCAACCGCGCAATGATTGGTTTTCCTTGGGGATCTTGTTCATAATCAAGGCGTGTATCTGTCCAGCCCATACCGCAAATAATTGCATCTTGAAAGGCATCGGAATCTTCGTATTCGCCGTCGGCTTCATCGCGAAACCATTCGGCTGCTCCTGTTAGAATCTGATTAGCAAAGGCTGCACCTTCTTGTCGTGGAATAAATTGGACTTGTCTTTTATTATTGCGCTCAGCACCGATCACAGCATTAATTAAAGGTGCAATACGGTTAAAAGTCATCACCGGTCTGTTTTGTTCGTGCAAGACGGCAAGGTCTTGCTCATTCCATTGCCGCCCATTATAAAAATCGTAATCTTCTTGGGCATTTTTTCGCCATTTTTCGACATGGGTAATATCATCCTGATACCATCCCACGAGTTTTTTAAAGAGAGCTTGATTTTCAAGCGTTTCGGTTTGATCAAAAGAAGAAAAAGAAGAATTTGTAGACATATTCATTAAAAAGCCATCCATGAAGTTTGAGAATGGTGAGAAGAGCGATAAGTTTTTTTTCGCACTCTAGCATTTGGTTGTTCATAAGCCACACACATCAGTCCAAAGGCATCGGCCCCATGGCTAGCCCAATCATGTTCAGCCCCTAGACCAATATTGCGCTGTTCATCACGCTTTTCATGATACCAGGCGAGCGCTTTTCTCCCCGCAGATGTTGTTTCACGATTAAACCATAGTGCAGGAAACAACCGCCTTACGGCTTCGATACGCATTTTAACAGCGCCTGTTCCTTGATTAGGAATTATTTTGGTTTGAAAACCAGCTTGTTGAAGAGCACTTTCAAAACTCACATTATAGACACGATCTTTTGTTGCGCCATCATGAGGCAAGACCATAAGAGCCTTATCATATCCCTTTTGAAAGACCCACCCCACATGCTCTGAGAGAGGTTGTCCTTGGGCTTCATAATAATCGAGCACTCGGATTTCCCTTCCAACAAACTGCGCCACCCACAATGCGGTAGCATCGGCCTTTGCGCCTGTTCCCCCGATATCCCAAAAGATTCTCACCTGCATCAAAGGGTCCCGTGGAACAGTGGTAATCCGCCCTTCCATCTCGGCTTCGAGCAGACATTTTTGATAATAAGCCCCTTGGACAGCTTGGAGATATTCGCCTTCCCAAATATGGTTATACTGCTCTGGTCTTTGCTGCAAATCGTCCATTCGATCACGATTGAGTTTTTCAGGAAATTGCGGATTATCGCGCCAATTGATTTCCACCCCTTTGATATGAGGATTATCGACATTTCGGAAACGTTTTTCCACGGCTGCATTTTCATGGCATGGGTTCCATGTCACCCATAATTCTGCATTCCAATCTTTTCCTTCTTCGCGCAAAGTTGGAATAAGTGTTTGCCAAGCAGTTTCTGTCACGGGCTCGGCTTCATCGACCCAACAAAGGAAAACGCGTCCCATTGATTTAATACTTGCGATATTGCGATCAAGCCCAGCAAACACATAGACGATCCGTCCATCTTTTGATTTAATATATTTATCGCCGATTTCATAATAGTCTTGTAAAAAAGGATAAGCTTCGATAGCGCGTTTAATTTCCTCCAAAGAACTTTCATTGAGAGAATTTTGAAATTGCCGTGCACAAAGAATAATCCCGCGTTCTCCAGCCATTCCATGGCGATATCCCACCACGGCCGACATCAAAGCAAAAGAACGTGTTTTTCCAGAACCGCGTCCTCCCCAAGCGGCTCGCACATCGGCATTTCCAGTAAAAACAGGAATAAGCTTTGGAATAAGAGCTACTTGAGCCGTTTTCTGCTCAATTTTTTGAGAAATTTTCTGAACCGTTGTCATTATAAATTTTCATACTTTAGCAATAATTGCGCTGCACCCTTTTGCTTATCCCAAGTTTCATTATCCCAGAGCAATTGAATGAAAAGAGCAATTGAACGAAAAACGCCCTTCTCAAAAGCAGCGCTTTATCTTTTCTTCATCACACATATTCAATAAATTTCACTTTTTTGCATGAGATCCCCTTGACCCCACCTATGCGCCCCAAGCCCTCAAGGCACAAAAGCCCCACCCCCTCAAACACCGCGCCTGTCATCCCCCAACCACAAGCAAGGTATCCCCCAACCACAAGCAAGGTATCCCCCAACCAAATCATAGCCTCAGCACATGGCTCTCAGGCATATCCAAAGCCCAACATCCTCCAAGATCATGCCTCTCAAGCATCACCAATCCTCACACTTTATCCCCCAAGATACCCCCCCAAAACACATGCATCAGGCAAGCATAACACTTCTCTCAAGTTTCATGCCCCTCACCCATCAAAACACTGTTCCATATCCACCACACAAATACCCTGCACCAAATTCCCTCCAGCACACGGGCCCTTACGGCATCATTCACCAAAGCCCCTTCCCAATATCACGAGCGCCCACAAACACGATAGCCTCCGCTTCAATCCCCTCAAGATAGGCAATCACCAAAGCATCCCCCTTCCAAGACATCACCCCACATCATCCACCTCAACCTAACATTTTTCAATATCACAAACCTCAGTTATCGAGGTATCACACTTCTCCGGTTCAGTATTTTTGGGCTTCACTGGTACAATCTCAATACGCGAAACTGCTTTAACATCTCCCCCATTTCAATAACGAGAAAAGACCAAACCTTCACCAGAAATACAAAACAGCAAATATCATCAAGCACTCCCCAACATCTTTCAGGTATCGCGCCCCTCACACATCGCCATAAAAGCATCTTGCCCTCGCCGCTTCACACAGACCACCCCAGACACCATGCCCCCCAAAAACACCATATGCACCGAAGTCTCCTCCAGTCCACGTCCTCATGCATCCCCCCAACCAAAGCCCAACAACTTCACAGCTCACATGCCTAAAGCACTCAGCCCCTCACTGCAATTTCAATCATAAGCTTTCAGACAAACACCTAGCATTCCCGTTCAAAGACAATATCCCTTAAACATCATATGCCCAACCCAATATTTTCTCGTAGCTTCAAGCCTCAGTAACCAAAGCATCAGGCTTCTCCGGTTCAGTATTTTTGGGCTTCACTGGCACAATCTCAATACGCGAAACTGTTTTAACATCTCCCCCATTTCAATAACGAGAAAAGACCAAACCTTCACCAGAGGTCCAAAACAACAAATATCATCAAGCACTCCCCAACATCTTTCAGGTATCGCGCCCCTCACGCATCGCCATAAAAGCATCTTGCCCGCCCTTCACACAGACCACCCCAGACACCATGTACCCCCCAAAAAACACCATATGCACCGAAGTCTCCTCCAGTCCACGTCCTCATGCATCCCCCACCAAAGCCCAACAACTTCACAGCTCACACGCCTAAAGCACTCAGCCCCTCACTGCAATTTCAATCATAAGCTTTCAGACAAACACCTAGCATTCCCGTTCAAAGACAATATCCCTTAAACATCATATGCCCAACCCAATATTTTCTCGTAGCTTCAAGCCTCAGTAACCAAAGCATCAGGCTTCTCCGGTTCAGTATTTTTGGGCTTCACTGGCACAATCTCAATACGCGAAACTGTTTTAACATCTCCCCCTGCTTCTCCCGTAACCTGAAGAGGCAAGACTTTTGCCAGCAGCGAAAAAAAAGGAACAGGATTATTCAACGCATGATATTGAAGATAAGACACCAGCCCATCCTCACCATAGTGATATCCAGCCTGCTCAGCGGCTGTCAAAAGAGCTTCATTAAATCGCTTTGTTGTTTTATTCAAAGTTGTTTTTTTCCGCCCTTTTCGACGTAAGGGAAGACAATGTTCATCTACCATCATCATGTTCCTTCCAACTAAAGAAAAACCAATACTTCAAACACAAAAAATGACATGAAAATCAGCAACAAAATTTAACAAGCCATCAACAATAAAAAATGAGACCACACCCTAAAAGACAAGAACCCACATAAAGCCCAAACCCTCCGCATAATTTTACAGATACACGTTTTTACGCTTTTCCATCTTTACAGAAAAAAACCAAATGAAACGCCCACATCACCACCCCACGCAGCTCTGTAAACACGGATTTGTCAACAACTCAGCTTCTCACTCTAACGGATTCCCCTGCTGATTATTTCATATGGCTATCTCACACTTCAAAGAATGGTGTTTCATCAAACACGCCAGATAAACTCTGATCTAAAATTCGACTTCAAAAAGCAAATTTTCCTCTGCTAAATAAAGCTTCCACCCCGCACCGGTTTTAAACTATAATCCAACCTCTTACCCAATAAATTCCCCTACTAACATCAGATTACCGCCCCCAAACATCCCTATTTTACAGTATAACCGTACAGCAAACATTTTAATTGTTCTTGCCAATCTTCCGAAACTACTTTACTGATAGGCTTGTGTTTTTGATCGTCCACGCAACGGTCAAATAGGGAGTTGAAAACCCGAACGCTCGGTACATAAATTTATCCCGCTTTGCGGATATCCCGGAATTCCGGGAGTTTTTGCTATGTCCAAGTGCTTTTCAGCACTAAAAGCAAAAAGCTGATCCGAGTGTCAGTATTTTCAACCTCCCGGAATACTCATGCGAGGGCGCTCGCAACCGGAGGGGAGCTTGAAGTGCAAACTAAAAATTCACATTTCAATGATATTTCAATAGGCAAAAGAATCCGTCACAGACGCATTTCAATGGGGCTTTCTCAAAAGGAATTAGGAAGCCATTTAGGTGTCAGTTTCCAACAAATCCAGAAATACGAAAAAGGTTTAAATCGTGTAAGCGCGGGGTGTTTGCTCGAAATTGCCAAAAAACTAGAGGTTCCTATGAACTTTTTTTATGCGGACCTTTTAACAGCAGATATTCCCACAAAGGAAAATCTCTCACACCACGATCAAGACACATATAGCGAAAAAGAACACGCCCTTTTAAAAAACTTTAGAGAACTCGAAGCGAAAAAACAAAAAGCAATTTTGTGGTTAATTTCTGATTAGACAAAAGCACACCCATCAACATCCCTCGCCAATATATCCGACATCCTTAAAATATAAGCTTCAGATCACGACACCTCAAAGAAGGCAATTTTATCAGGCAAGACAGATAAGCGCTGCCCTAAAATATTCCCTCACACACTTTTCTCCAGTCAACGCGATTTATACCCCTCTTCATCCCAGCTTTCCCCGCTCCATTCACAAATGCGTCCCCTAGTTCTCCGACCACATTCCATGTCAAGACAAAAGCATACAACGCATAAATTCTTCACTTCACTTTTACAGATTCACGTTTTTACGCTTTTACATCTTTACAGAAAGCAACCAAATGAAACTTTTCCCCCAGCATCTTACACTGCGTTGTCAAGAATCCAACATCTTGTAGCAGTTTCCTCTTACCAAGCACTTAGACAGATCAGCACACCATACCCCTCAAACAACGGATTCAACAAGCAAGCCTTTTCTGAATATTCTTACACCCATCCCTCTCCAACACAAAGAGCGAAAGCTCCTACAAATACCGATCAATTCCGCTTCGAAGCAAAGACCCCACCCAAAAGACAAAGCTTCACACACACACACCAAAAAGCTTCTCCCACAGCGCCAATTTTCACATGCTCCATCCTAGCTTTCCACTTCATTTGCAGACTCGTTCCCCAGTCCTTTCCCCCCATTCCATGCCAAGACAAAAGCATACAACGCATAAATTCTTCACTTCACTTTTACGGATTCACGTTTTTACGCTCTTCTATCTTTACAAAAGGCAGCCAAACAAAATTTCCAAACTAACCCACCACTCAATAAACAAGAGTCTGTTAACAATCCCACTTTTTATCGAGCACATTGCATTTGGGCAACCACCTCTCACCACCCCTCAAAGAATACTGTTTCACCAGACACGGATAGATAACCCCTACCCTCCAATATCCAGACACTCTCACAAAAAGCACCGTATAAATTGATATGCTTGAAGGTCCCTCGACGGCATATCCTTGCCTCTAATGCCTCCATCTCACCCTACCTCAAATGACAATATTTTACAGCATAAGGCATAAGAATATAATGAGATAATTTTTAAGATACAAAAAAATGCTCTCATTTTCCAAATCTTTTAATTGTTCTTGCCAATCCCTTGAAATTACTTTATCACTCAAAAGGTGCCTTGATCGTCTACGCAGCGATCAATAGGGAGTTGAAGCCCGAAAACTCAAACGTTAATTTACCCCACTTTGTGGGTATCCCGGAGTTCCGGGAGTTTTTGCTATGTCCAAGTGCTTGTCAGCACTAAAAGCAAAAAGCTGATTTGAGTTCAGTGCTTTCAACCTCCCGGAATACTCATGCGAGGGCGCTCGCAACTGGAGGGGAGCTTGAAGTGCAAACTAAAAATCCAGATTTCGCACTTTTTTAAAAAGTACCCAATCTTATAGTCTTTGAAATTATTTTGATTTTTCTTGCCAATCTTCTGAAATTGCCTTATGAATTGATCTGTGTTTTTGATCGTCCACGCAACGGTCAAATAGGGATTTGAAAGCCCGAACGCTCAGTACATAAATTTATCCCGCTTTGCGGGTATCCCGGAATTCCGGGAGCTTTTGCTATGTCCAAGTGCTTGTCAGCACTAAAAGCAAAAGGCTGGCTGAGCTCAGTGCTTTCAAACTCCCGGAATACTCATGCGAGGGCGCTCGCAACCGGAGGGGAGCTTGAAGTGCAAACTAAAAATTCACATTTTAATGACATTTCAATAGGTAAAAGAATCCGTCACAGACGCATTTCAATGGGACTTTCTCAAAAGGAATTAGGAAGCTATTTAGGTGTCAGTTTTCAACAAATCCAGAAATATGAAAAAGGTTTAAATCGTGTAAGCGCGGGGTGTTTACTAGAAATTGCTAAAAAACTAGAGGTTCCTATGAACTTTTTTTATGCGGACCTTTTAACAGCAGATATTCCCACAAAAGAACATGCCTTACACCACGATCAAGATACCACCAGCGAAAAAGAACACGCCCTTTTAAAAAACTTTAGAGAGCTCGAAGCGAAAAAACAAAAAGCAATTTTGTGGTTAATTTCTGATTAGGCAAAAGCGCATCAATCGACATCCGTTGCCAATATCCCCCTCTGCCTAAAGCCTTGCCTGCCTGATATCACCACATCTCAAAAAACGGTTTACGGCACCGGTTTACGACATCATAGGATCAAACTTCAAAATAGGATAACAAACACCAAAACCTTGGAAAAACATCCCCACCCCTCTCACAGAATCTTATCAAAAGATCTCATCTGATTTAAACGCACAATTCCGATTGTATCATTATGATACCTTTTTACATTTACCTTGTCAAGTTTTTATATTTTTCTTTTGATATTTTTGTGTTTTTCTTTAAGGGGAGCCACATCCCTCAAAACACCTTTCCTGCAAAATGCCCCTCATACAAAACACAATGTCTAAAACAACAAGAGCTAAAATAGGATTTTTCCTAAATAGGCATCCCTCTAAATAGGCATCCCTCTAAATAGGCATCCCTCTAAATAGGCATTCCTCTAAATAGGCATTCCTCTAAATAGGCATCCCTCTAAATGGGCTTCCCCTCTAAATAGGATTTCCCCTCTAAATAGGCTTTCATTGTATTGCTCATTCACCCACTTATTAAAAAAAACACCTCTCAATGCTTCTCACACCCATTTCACGGATATCCCCATACAAATATAGATGCAACTATAATTGTTAAGCTCCGCATAGAATATAAACGCCAACCACAATTTTTCTCTCTTCACATCTCTTTACACATCAGCTCTGCAATCTGTTTACAGCTATTCCCCACACACTCTTCTCCAGAAAACGCACTTCAACAACACTCTTCATCCCAACTTTCTCCTCCATTCACAAATACATCCCCCAATCCTCGCACCACATTCCATGCCATAATAAAAGCTCTCACAAAGCACAAATCCTCCGCTTCATTTTACAGATTAACATTTCTACGCTTCTCCACATTTACAAAACGCAGCCAAGGAACGGTTCACCACCCCGCACCGCTCTATAAACAATAGTCTATAAACGAACCCAGCTTTTTGCCTAGTACCCCTTACAGTCTTCAGACGCCCCCCTCAAACGACAACACTTCATCAGGCTCAACAAATCAAGCCCTATCTCCTTAAAAATCGCCATCCTTCACGCATCTCTTTGCACCAACGCCTTACCCACACTCTCCCCCCTATCCATGCGCACACTCTCTTCATCCTCCATTCCCCCTTTTTCTCTCCCATCACACACTCACAACTTAACAGCACTCTTCATCCCAGCGTTCCCCGCTCCATTCACAAATACATCCCCCAATCCTCGCACCACATTCCATGCCATGATAAAAGCCCACACAAAGCACAAATCCTCCGCTTCATTTTACAGATTCACATTTTTACGCTTTTACATCTTTACAGAACGCCGCCAAAGGAAACTCCCAAACTACCACGCGACAATTTGATAAAAACAAAACACCTTTCCAACAATCTCAAACAACAGATTTCTGTAAAGAGTTCATATGAATTTGATTGTTTAGATCTGACTATTAGATTGGCATATAGAGCCGTAGAACAGAAAGTAATTTTCTATAAGACAGAAACGATAAAAGCGCTATATAACTGAGACAGAACATGAAGAATTGCAAACAGATAAAACGACATCTTTCTTCGTTACAACACTGAAATTGTAAACGAGACGACGAATAACTGTCATCTGAATATGTAATTTTCACGTCTGCAAATTTTTATTGATTAATTCAATCCCAACACTTCCCCTGAAACACATTTCTTCATTATCTACTTCTTTGAGACAAACCGGTAAAGGGGTTTCATCGATTATAAGTGCGGATATAATAACGCGTTACTCCAACCTCATCATAAGAAACCATAGACATGATACCTGTCTTTATTGGCGTTATTTGATAAGTCAAGATTACACCATTTTGCTGTTTGTTTGGTTGATCTGTATAGATTACGTTATATCCATTCCGTCGCAAGAGATCAATAAATACAGGAGTAAAGTTGTCTTCTGTTTTATTTTTTTTCACAATAAGTGTTGTTGTAGCGGGCGGTAAAGGTTTTTTAAGATTACGAACAAAATCGTTAGCAATTAATTTTACATCATCTTTCGTAATATTTGGACTGACATAACTTGATGAATAATTACTGATAGATGCACAACCAGCCACCAATACAAGCGGTAACGGAAATAAATATTTTGACATCTTAACTCCCCTATTAATTGCATTCTCTTCTGAGAAGCTCCTACACCAGAAATAAGAGCCTCCTTTCAAAGAATAGCCTTAACAACATACTGCTTTACTATCAAGCATTAGTTAATCACTTTCTCGCTTGTTAAAAAAACGACCACCATCTCTCATAGTACTCAAAGCTTATGTTTAAGACACAAAATATATATGTTAAAAGTACGAAAAAACACATGTAAAGCATGTAGTATACATATAGTATATGTATACTTACTTTCATGGTGTGTTGCATTACATAAACCAACGCACAGCACCCTTCATTTCCCCTCCATTCACGAAGACACTTCCCCCCAATCCTCGCACCACATTCCACGCCCCCAAAAGCCCAAAGTGACAAAAAACACGCACAATATATGAACCCATAAGTCCTTCATTTTACTTTTACGGATATACATTTTTACGCTTTTACATCTTTACAGAACGAAGCCAAGGAAAGGTTCACCACTTCGCACCACTCTATAAACAACGGTCTGTAAAGAATTCAAATGCTTGCCTAGTAAGTTTCCACCACTGACCACTCATTCGTTTCAGATCACCACCCTTCAAAGAGCTGTGTTTTACCTCATGAATAAGATAATTAGCGAACCGTCTTTAGAAAAAAGAAACGGCATGGAGATATCAAATATATCAATGGTCGTCATCGACTGTCGTGTTAAGAGGTGTTAACTCTTTATTTTTCTTAATTTTTACAACGCCAATAATTCCCGTGGAAATAATTAATGCGGACATCGCTAAAAAAGAGCTTAACAATCCCACGAGTGCCAAAAGTCCAGCAATAAAGCCAGACATTGCTTCCGCAGAGTTTGCTAACGTTGAAAAGGTTCCAAAACTCTTACCAAAATCTTCACGACGAGAATATAATTGAATAGCTGAGACTAAACCAATATCCACAAAGGCACCAATAAATCCTAAAACAAATGCTAACACGAGAAGAAATTTTAAATAAAGTCCTGCTGCTAAAGGCATAACAAACAGAATAACCCCATAAAGAAGCCAAAATATCATGAGCTTCAACGATGTAATATTTAATATAATTTTACTATATAACAAACCACCAACAATAGTTCCAACAGCCATGAGAGAAAAAATATAACTCACAAAGCTTTCCTCTCCCCCCACAAAAAGAACAAAAGCTGGAATTAAAAATCTTAAAATTGCACCCGTAAAGAGAATAGCAAACGACGATCCAACGAGCGTAATAAATAAATTATTATTTTCTGTAGAAATATATTTAAGATATGAAGCTGTTTCTCTATAAATTTTTATAAAATTGAATGATTTATTCTCGCTTGAATTTAAATTCATGAGATTAAATAACACGATAATAGATATAAAATAGGTAAAAAAATCAAAAATGAGTACTGCCGATTTATTTGCTAAAAAAAGCAGTATGGAACAAACCAAAGGGCCAATGACGGCTGCCGTTTCCATGATAATTTGAGCAATGCTATTGGCCTTTGTAAGATCTTTTATTGAAAACATTCTGGGAATAGCAGCTTGAAAACTTGGTTGGAAAATACTTCTTCCTATCGTTGTACATATTGCTGCAAAAATAAGAACAATGATATGTGCCGTACCTGTTATATAAGTTATAAAAACAAACAATGAAGCTAATAATCTAACAACTTCACTTAAGATCATATTTTTCTTCAAAGAAAAATTATCCGCTAACCAACCTCCTATAGGACCAAAAAAGAGAAAAGGGATAAATCGAAAAAAATACACAAGACCTGTAAAAAAGGTGTTATCTGTTAATTCTAAGACCAGTAAAATAAAAACAACTTCATAAGCATAATCACCAACTTTGGAAATAAAGAGAGAGCAAAAAAGAGCTAATGGACTCTTTTTTAAAAACAAATTCATATCAACCATCCGATGTTAAACTTTGCTACACTTAAAGTTACACTTCCTTCGCTACAATTGGTGATATGAACTTCAGAAGAGTCTTTTATTCTAATAAATCGCTTAATAAGTTAAGTGAAAACTTTTAAAGAAATACTCCTCTTGATATAAGCATTTACTCTAATATCAAGTAATATCTTTAAAAAAAGAAAGAATGTAAAAACTATGAGATCACAATCTTCCATATTATTACATTGACCTCCACCCCACGTCTCAAAGAATGAAAATTCCCAACCAGCACTAGTCTACAATCCCACAATAAAAAGCAACTTTCCCCACAAAATAAAGCTTACACCCAACCACTTCTCAAACGACAGCACGTCATCAGGCTCGACAAATCAAGCCCTATCTCCTTAAAAACCGCCATCCTTCACGCATCTCTTTGCAACACCCGCCTTACCCATACTCTCCTCCTATCCATGCGCACTCTCTTCATCCTCCATTCCCCCTTTTTCTCTCCCATCACACACTTAACAACTTAACAGCACTCTTCCTCTAAACTTCCATTCACGAAAACACGTCCCCCCAATTCTCGCACCACATTCCACGCCCCCAAAAGCCCAAAGTGACCAAAAACACGCACAATATATAATCCACAAATCCCCCCACTTCACTTTTACAGATTCACATTTTTACGCTTTTACATCTTTACAGAACAAAGCCAACGAAAGGTTCACCACCCCACACAGCTCTATAAACAATAGTCTATAAACGAACCCAGCTTTTTGCCTAGTACCCCTTACAGTCTTCAGACGCCCCCCTCAAACGACAGCACTTCGTCAGGCTCGACAAATCAAGCCCTATCTCCAAAACCGCCATCCTTCACGCATCTCTTTGCACCACCGCCTTACCCACACTCTCCCCCTATCCATGCGCACTCTCTTCATCCTCCATTCCCCCCTTTTTCTCTCCCATCACACACTTAACAACTTAACAGCACTCTTCCTCCCAACTTCCATTCACGAAGACACTTCCCCCAATCCTCGCACCACATTCCACGCCCCCAAAAGCCCAAAGTGACCAAAAACACGCACAATATATAAATCCACAAATCCCCCCACTTCACTTTTACAGATTCACATTTTTACGCTTTTACATCTTTACAGAATAAAGCTAAAGGAAAGGTTCACCACCCCGCACAGCTCTATAAACAATAGTCTATAAACGAACTCAGCTTTTTGCCTAGTACCCTTACAGTCTTCAGACCCCCCCCCTCAAAAGAAAATGTTTCATCAAACCAGACAAGATAAGCCCAGCCAAAAATATTCACCACACACTCTAAAAAACACCTAAATGTGGAAATTGATATACTTGATATCATCCCCCCTCCAAATAACGCCGTTTTATGGCACATTGATTTTTCTTGCCAATCTTCTGAAATTACTTTATCACTTAAAGTGTAATTTTGATCGTCTACGCAACGATCAATAGGGATTAAAAACCCGAAGACTTGACACATAAATTTATCCCGCTTTGCGGGTATCCCGGAATTCCGGGAGATTTTGCTATGTCCAGGTGCTTTGGCACTAAAAGCAAAAAGCTGAGTCAAGTCAGTGTTTTTAACTCCCGGAATACCAAAGCGAGGGCGCTCGCAACCGGAGGGGGGCTTGAAGTGCCAACTAAAAATCCACATTTTATCGACATTTTGATAGGCAAAAGAATCCGTCACAGACGCATTTCAATAGGACTTTCCCAAAAAGAATTAGGAAGCCATTTAGGTGTCAGTTTCCAACAAATCCAAAAATACGAAAAAGGCTTAAACCGTGTAAGTGCCAAATGTTTACTAGAAATCGCTCAAAAACTAGAAGTTCCTATGAACTTTTTTTATGCAGACATTGCCACAAAAGAAGATCTTTCAACAAAAGAAACCCTCTTACACCACAATCAAGAAACCTATAGCGAAAAAGAACACACTCTGTTGAGAAACTTTAGAGAGCTCGAAGCGAAAAAACAAAAAGCAATCTTGTGGCTAATCTCTGATTAAGCAACAGCACAACGATCAACATTATTCCATTCATATCCCCCTTAAGTCAAATTCAAACCAACACACCACCCCCCTTCAAAGAGCAGTGTTTTATGGCATAAATAGAATAGAAAATTTTTGATTTTTCTTGCTAATCTTCTGAAATTACTTTATCACTTAAAGTGTGATTTTGATCGTCTACGCACCGATCAAGAGGGATTAAAGGTCCTAAATCCGAGCGTAAAAATGAACCCGCTTTGCGGGGATTCCGGGAGATTTTGCTATGTCCAGGTGCTTCTCAGCACTAAAAGCAAAAAGCTGACTCGGATTCAGTACCTTTAACTCCCGGAATACCAATGCGAGGGCGCTCGCAACCGGAGGGGGGCTTGAAGTGCCAACTAAAAATCCACATTTTATCGACATTTTGATAGGCAAAAGAATCCGTCATAGACGCATTTCCATGGGGCTTTCCCAAAAAGAATTAGGAAACTATTTAGGTGTCAGTTTCCAACAAATCCAAAAATACGAAAAAGGCTTAAATCGTGTAAGCGCAAAATGTTTACTGGAAATCGCTCAAAAACTAGAAGTTCCTATGAACTTTTTTTATGCAGACATTGCCACAAAAGAAGATCTCTCAACAAAAGAAACCCTCTTACACCACAATCAAGAAATCTATAGCGAAAAAGAACACGCCCTTTTGAGAAACTTTAGAGAGCTCGAAGCGAAAAAACAAAAAGCAATCTTGTGGCTAATCTCTGATTAGGCAAAAGCACAACGATCAACGTTATTTGTTAATATATCAAACAACAAAACATCCTTAAATCAAATTCAGATCAAGACACCACACCCCTTCAGAGAGCAGTGTTTTACGGCAAATAGGATAATCAGCTGCATTTTTGTTGTCACTTATAATTTTCCAATGACTTTTGAATGCCTCAATTAATCTTTTTTATAGCACTTTCACTCTTTTTAAAGCTACTCTTTTTTAAGCTTCTTTCTCTGCTTCTTCTTTTAACTTCATGCCATTGGCGCCTTCGTACCTTTTTATTGTTTTTTCAATCTGATCATCAGTCCCTGCTTTAAAGACAATCATTGTTTCAAACGGACGAAATAATGACGATTGCGAAATATGAAAAAAGATATTCGTGCTCAAATTGCTTGGATCAAACTCGCTATACCCTGTACTTTTTAAGTCATGGATAGATATCGCTTTTTTTGACATAGCAAGACCAATAACATCGCTATTTTTCTCACCAAAATTTTGTACTTTTAAAAGGTTATTTTTAGCGTCATAAACTGTCGACATATCCATGACTTCGTTAAGAACGTGATCATTTATGTCAAATTGAGCATCTATGCCAAAAATGAATACAAGATCACGCAAAGAACAAGCTTTTTGAAAAAAACAAGCATTGTACAAACGTGAGGGAACCCCAAGACAGTTGACTGCTCGTCGAATGATTTTTATAGCAAGCTCATATGATTTTTCATCTAAACGATGATCACGAATGTCTGGAATGTAGATTTCTTGTGTTTCTTGTAACGGTGCATTTTCACTATTTAATGCACTATCAATAAGCTTTTCTAACCAATTGTAACTCTCAATATTATCCTGCTCTCGGACAGACGATCTGATCTCTTTTAAAAGATTGTCCAGCCCATACTCTTCTCTAAAAGCATGCTCTATTCGATCACACGTCATTAGAAATGTATAGTGATCTTCTCGTTTGTCCGGTATAGATGATGCTTCAATTTCTGGATCATTCACTTTAAATTGATCAACGCTTTCTCCACTTTTAACAGATATCGAATGCTCACCTCTAATAGTATCAAAAACTCTCGCCCCTTGCTCCTCCCTAAAAGAAAAGCCTTGTTCAAGAAACAACTTTAATGGATTGGAATCATCCGATGTTAACGACACATCTTGTATTAAAGAGTCCAAAATTTTCTTTTGAAGCTCAGCATCCCTTATTAACGAATCTTTCCTATCCTCATGAAATCCTTTAAGCTTTCTGGAATACGCCGATTATAACTCTTAACATCCTCTGCAAACCAGCTGTTAATTAATTCCTTGTTTGTGGCTAAGTTTGTAGCTAACTTCATGAGATTACACCCCCGCTTAAATTTCAAATGACCCTTTTTATCAATAAACTCCAATACAGTTCTTATTAAAGTTCTTGAAAAAAGTTCATTATCTGTTTCTTTTACTTAATATTTACCATATTATAGTTTATTGGTAAATGTTAAGTAAAATCAATTAAGATATAGATATTTTTAATATACACCTTCCACTTAAACTTGCCTTTGTAACACGAATAGCAAAAATTTTAACCAAAACAAGTTAGAGGTCTTGTTTTTCAAGTCTTTATCTTGATTAAAAAACTGCAAAATAACAAACTTGATTGTGCAGATAATCATGCTCCATCATCTATTAGCCACCGACAAGAGTGCAATCAATCAAACAGTTTAAAAAAACTTTTAGCAAAATTTTAAAGCAGAAAAACGCACATCACCGAAAAAATGAGAGAGCAGCGCGTTTTACGCATCCTCCACCTTTTGCTTAAACAGCAAAACTCCAATCCATCGTCAAAATATCTTCGTCTAAAATTCCCATGCCACAGATCAGCCCCCTCAAAAAGCAATGTTTTACGGTTGATAAACGGCATTTTTCTTTAACGCTTCTACACACAAAGCAATAAAGCAACAAAGCAATCCTGCTTGTGACTTCACTTATAACATTGCAAGAAAATAGTTTTCACGACAAACAGAAGGAAAAGAATCCTACGATATTCGAGAACGCTGATTTAACATGCAAAAACACCAGCCACTCCCTTTGCTTTGCAATAAAATACCGCTGTCTCATCGTGAATTTTTCTAAATCAGCACGCTTCAAAGAGCGGTGTTTATCACATAATAGGATTATCACCGCCCTTTATACCATGAATTTTTCTAAACTTAATCTTCAGGCAAAAATTCCAACCGATCTCCTTGTTTTGTAATTTTCACCGTTGTCTCGTCGTGAATTTCTCCAAACAAGATTTTCTCTGCGAGAGGATCTTGAATTTCTTTTTGAATAATCCGTTTAAGCGGACGAGCACCATAAAGAGGATCATAGCCCTTATCGGCAAGAAATTTTCTCACCTCTGGCTCGATTTGCAAAGTTATTTTGCGTTCATTGAGTAGATTTTGCAAATGTTCTATCTGAATATCGACGATAGCTTCCATATCGTGACGTTGCAGCCTTTGAAAGAGAATAATCTCATCAATACGGTTTAAAAATTCAGGACGGAAAGCGGCTTTGACGACATTCATAACATCATTTTTTGCCTGATCTGTTGTTTGCCCTTCAGGCAAAGCAGTTAAAAACTCAGCACCAAGATTAGAAGTCATAATCAGCAAGGTATTTCGAAAGTCAACGGTACGTCCTTGACTATCCGTCAAGCGTCCCTCATCCAACACTTGCAACAAGAGATTAAAAATATCAGGGTGTGCTTTTTCAATTTCGTCAAACAGAATGACCTGGTAAGGTCTTCTACGTACGGCCTCTGTCAGCACTCCCCCTTCTTCATATCCGACATATCCGGGTGGAGCCCCAATCAGCCGCGCCCCGGCATGCTTTTCCATATATTCCGACATATCAATACGCAACATGGCATTTGGGTCTTGAAAGAGAAAAGCGGCCAGAGCTTTGGTTAACTCGGTTTTTCCCACACCGGTAGGACCCAAAAACATGAAAGAGCCAAGCGGACGATTGGGATCTTGCAACCCTGCACGCGCACGACGTACAGCACGAGAAACAGCTTGAACAGCCTCTCCCTGACCAATCACACGTTTGCTAATTTCATCTTCCATCCGCAACAGCGCCTCCCGTTCTGCCTCCAGCATTCGATCAACAGGAATACCGGTCCAGCGTGAAACGATGCGTGCTACATGTTCAGCCGTCACCGTTTCTTCAACGAGATGATTTTGTTGGTCATCATTTTCCGCGATACTCAATTGTTTTTCGAGTTCAGGGATAACGCTATAAGCGAGCTCTCCAGCGCGTTGGAATTGACCATCACGTTGTGCAATAGCCAAAGCATTACGAGCTTCTTCGAGTTGTTTTTTCAAATCAGCAGCATGCCCTAATTTTTGTTTCTCAGCCTGCCAAGCACTTGTCATCTCAGCGGACTGTTGTTCCAATGTTTTGAGTTCCTCCTGCACATTTTTCAAACGTTCTTTTGCTGTTGGCTCGACATCTGTTTTCAAAGCTTCCCGTTCGATCTTCAACTGTAAAATACGCCGATCAACAGCATCGAGTTCTTCCGGCTTTGAATCGACCTGCATGCGCAACCGCGCCGCCGCTTCATCGATAAGATCAATAGCTTTATCCGGCAAGAAGCGATCCGTAATATAGCGGTTAGACAAACGCGCCGCCGCAATTAAAGCACTATCAGCCAAGCGCACTTTGTGATGTTGTTCATATTTTTCCTTAATACCGCGCAAGATAGAAATAGTATCTTCCAAAGAGGGTTCAGGTACAAAGACAGGCTGGAAGCGGCGTGCCAAAGCAGCATCTTTTTCGACATATTTTCGATATTCATCGAGCGTAGTAGCGCCCACACAATGGAGTTCTCCGCGTGCAAGAGCAGGTTTTAACAAGTTAGACGCATCCATAGGACCATCAGATTTTCCAGCCCCAACAAGATTGTGCAATTCATCAATAAAGAGGATAATTTGTCCATTTTCAGCTTGCACCTCTGCCAGCACCGCTTTAAGGCGCTCTTCGAATTCCCCACGATATTTTGCACCAGCGATAAGCGCTCCCATATCCAACGCATAAAGCTGTTTATCCCGCAAAGTTTCAGGGACATCGCCATTGATAATGCGCAGAGCTAACCCTTCCACAATAGCTGTTTTCCCCACCCCAGGCTCACCAATCAACACGGGATTATTTTTGGTCCGCCGTGAAAGCACCTGAATAGTGCGGCGGATTTCCTCTTCTCGTCCAATAACAGGGTCGAGTTTTCCTTCACGGGCATCTTTTGTGAGATCCCGGGCATATTTTTGCAAGGCATCATATTGTCCTTCGGCATGGGGGCTTGTTGCTGTTTTTCCTTTCCGCAGCGCATTAATTGCCCGATTAAGCGCTTGCGGGGTCAATCCTCCACTTGTTAAAATATCGGCTGTTTTTGCGGTCTTTTCCATGATCAGCGCTTGCAACATGCGCTCCACGGTCACAAACTGATCACCGGCTTTTTTCGCAATATCCTCAGCCAGCGCGAAAACTTTTGCCAATGGCTGCGAAAGATAGAGCTGTCCATTTCCCCCTTGCACTTTAGGCAAAGCATCAAGTGCTTCTTTTAGCGCCTTTTGAATAAGAGTAAGATCACCACCAGCGTTTTGGATAAGCGATGCAGCCAATCCTTGAGAATCGTCTAACAACACTTTCAGGAAATGCTCCGGCAAAAACTGCTGATGATCAGAAGCAAGAGCGCTATTTTGTGCTGATTGTAAAAAACCCTGCACGCGTTCGCTATATTTTTCCAAGTTCATTTTTTTTCCTTAAATCTCAAGCCATCACCACACTTTAACCTCTCCAATATTCCACAAAAGAAACATCCAGAAAGGATTATCCAGCCTCTAAAAAACACCGCGAAAAAAGCAGCAAGAAGAAGAACCATAGTGCTAAAAAGAATATGGGTTTCTACAAGCCTCATAGCAAGAGGGAGAAAAAAATACGCTATCATTTTAAATAAAAACCGCAACTTTTCTTATACCCCCATCATCACTCCCCCTTTTAAACCATCACCCCTAAATTCCACCATTAAACTTAAATTTGAACAGCAGAAAAGGAGCATGCAAAAACACTTTAAACAAAGTAGTCTTTACAGCATATAGTTTAGAGTAAACATTAAAGTATTTTCTCTAATTTTACTTAACAAATCATTGAATATATGATTTAATACTTATAAAGTTACACTATTTTTATTAAGATAGAGGATTTGAGTATGTACCATACTGTAAAAAAGGTTATTTTAATACTTTTATTCCTTCTAATAAGTAAACCAAGCTATGCCGTTTTTGCCGGCAAAGTTATTACAATAGAGCATGAATGGCCTGAAAATGCATTATTTGATCTATTTGTGTTCACCCAGCAAGTAAATTACGATGGTGGGCCTAACTCCATCTATTTCTGGGGAAATAAATTTGAATTCCAAAACGGAAAAAGTGGACAAATTGGTTTTTTCAACAGGAGCGGCCGTACCATTCATTTTTCTATCTGGAATGCAACGGGATGGAAGGGTAATACATGTAAGCATTTTACTCAGGAAGGTTCAGGAGTACGATGTGAAATTAACTTTCCATGGGAGATGGGACGCAGATATCGATTATATGTTGAAAAAAATGGAAATCTAGTTACAGCGACAGTAGTCGATTTTATAACGGGTAAAAAAGTGAATATTGGGACCATAGAAGTACCAAATACATTTGGACAACTCCGTAAATCTTCAAGTTTTGTTGAAGACCATTCTCGTTGGAAGAGACATCTTTCCTCCTGTTATGATTTAAGTCCGCAAAGTTCGATTTTTTTTGAGCCTCAAGGCATAAAACAAAACAAGCTACACGAAGGGAGTCTGAAAGCTTCTAATCAAGGAAAGTGTCAAGATTCTGACTTCATCCAAACATCATGTACATCCAACTTTTGCATGACAAGTATAAGCGACTTTGGAGGTTTAGCCTCGCCTACTACTAAACCAGAAATACAAATTTCCAATGAGAAAGATCTGTCTGCAGAAACAATTTCTAACGTTTTGAAACAAAAAGAGCTTGTCGTTATTCGTTCAAAAAATCGTTCTTGGGCACCCAATATCTTTTTGCCATCTCCTGATTCATTTAAGTGGAAATCAATCTTTATAGATCATCTAGCGGCTTTCAGTTCTACGCTTCACACCACTCACGGCACACAAAAGATAACCACAGGTCAAAAGATTATGTATATGTCTGATGGAAAAACTTGGAAAATTATGAAAAGAAACTAACTTTTTTCTTCTTGATAAGCCCCTCACTCCCCTTTGAAAACAACTGGGGGTGAGGAAGTTTTTTTTCATTTCCCCACCACGGCTCCCTTTCCCAGTTATTTTTTCGAGCCCTGCTCTCATCCCGTCGTCCCCTTTAACTTCCCTCATCACCATACTTTCAGGGCATTTTTCCCACCTTCACCTTCTCTCAAAACCCCACACCCTTTCCTCTCTATCTCCTCACCTCCCTCTTCTATCACCCTCACACCATCCCTTCACGCATCCCTTTGCACTACCCCGCCTCTTATCCACACCCTCCCCCTTGTCCATAGGCACTCTCCCATTCCACGCACTCCTTTTTCTCTCCCATCACACACTTACAACTTACAGCACTCTTCATTCCAGCTTCCCTCCTCAATTCACAAGCTCGTTCTCTCCCCATTTATCTCACCCCATCCATGCAAAAACCCAACGTGACCCTAAAACACGCACAACACATAAATCCATAAATCCTCCTCTTCACTTTTACAGATTCACATTTTTACGCTTTTACACATTCACAGAAAACAGCCAACGAAAGATTCACCACCCCACACCGCTCGATAAACACTGGTCCGTAAACAATCCAGCTTCTTATCCAGGGAAGGACTACTGATCACTTCATATAATTATCACCACCCCTCAAAAGAGGCGTTATCAGACAAGACAAATAAGCCCTTCCTCCCAATATTCTCCACATACTCTTCTCCAGAAAACGCACTTAACACCCCTTTTCATCCCAGCTTCCCCGCTCCATTCACAAATGCATCCCCCTAGTTCTCTGACCACATTCCACGCCATGATAAAAGCATACACACAGTACAAATCCTCCGCATTATTTTACGGATATACGTTTCACGCTTTTACGTTATTACAGAAGTCAGACAAATAAAATTTCCACATCACCACCCCGCACCGCTCTGTAAACACTGTTCTGAAAATGAATCCAGCTTTTTGCCTAGTCCCCTTACAATCTTCAGACTACCCTCCTCAAACGACAGCACTTCATCAGGCTCAACAAATCAAAGCCCTATCATGAATATTCAAGCTCTTCACTCCCCCTTCAAATAGCGCCGTTTTACGGTATAACAGAATAGAAAATTTTTCATTTTTCTTGCCAATCTTCTGAAATTACTTTATCACTTAAAGTGTAATTTTGGTCGTCTACGCAGCGATCAAGCTCTTTGCACCAAAACACGTGCCCCTCTTTTTTCCTTAGCAATACTGATTGGACTATCAATTTTTCCCTCACACCCTAAAGGCACCAATAACCTTCCTGCAACAAAGCAATTTATAATTATCCATGGTAAACAAAACCTCTGGAGATAAGTCTTAGATATGTATTAAAACTTCCATCGTTGATTGAACTTAATCTGCGTCTTTGCGAATGACGATAATAAGCAAGCCGTTAATCCAGCCCTTAAATACATTGATATAGGATAATCGCGCGCACCTCCCCTTCAGTTCCCACACAAAAACGCTTTAGCGTTCTTTTCTCAAGAGGAATACCCCTTTTATTCTTCTTCATCACTTACTTGTGGAGGAGGTGGTAAGATATAAGCACCCGAAAGCCACCGATTTAGATCAATGGCTCGGCACCGTGTGGAACAAAAAGGATAAGAAGATTTTTGTGACATCTGACCACAAATAGGACAAGGATGCGGAGGACGGGTCTCTTTTTGTAAATTAGGCTCTTTTTGTTCTTGACACACCTTTGTCATTGGCTTCTTTATTAACTTTTCTTCTGTTGCTTTTTTTTCATTTTTGCTTTTCTCTTTTTGTTGCTTTTCACCTTGCATTGATCTTACCTTAAAGTTTTTCTAATGCGTTTGTTCAGCCCAGTGAGTGAAAAGTGGATAGTGATAAGCGGTCAAGAGATCGGCTGTTTCAGCCAAAGGCAATCCCACAACATTAGAATAAGAACCCGTGATATGGACAACAAAAGCCCCTGCTTTTCCTTGGATAGCGTAGCCACCTGCTTTCCCTTGCCATTCTCCTGAAGCAAGGTAAGCCTTCATCATGGCAGAGGTTAAGCGTCTAAAGCGAACACGACTTTCAACCAATTTTACGGTTATTTTTCCACGTTCATTGAGCGCACAAATGGCACCATAGACCTTATGCGAACGCCCAGAAAGGTATCGTAAACATTCATAAGCCTCATCCTCGCTTTCTGGTTTGGGGAAAATGGTCCGCCCAACAGCCACCACCGTATCAGCCGCCAAGATAATCATTTTCTGTCCAGGTAATTTTTCTTGACCATTCTGCAACTCGTCTTGACCATTCTGACTGTACCAGCGCAAAATTTTTTGGGCTTTCAGTGCTTTTTCTTTTGCCAAACGTTTGGCAAGGTTTGCAGGATGTTCTTTTAATTTTGGCGTTTCATCAATATCGCTTGCATAAACCTGCTGCGGATCAATCCCTATTTGTGCCAAGAGCGCTAAACGCCTTGGTGAGGCGGAGGCAAGCACCAAATAAATTTCTTCTGTAAGAGTATCTGCCAAACGTTTTTCCCCCCACTCTCTTATATTTCTCATTTCCACCCCTTCACAATTGACTTCCCTCTTCACCCCCTTTAGCGCCCCCTTTTAAGCACCCCTTTAGCGCTCCCTTTTAAGCGCTATTGATCTCCTTATCCTTTTTCCGCATCGATTTTACAGTTTTTCAAGGCTCTTCAAACACTCCCCTTTTTTCACTCATGAAAAGCAAACTAAAAAACTGTTAAAAAATAATAGAAATAATATGATAGCTTTTAGAAAAAAGTGCAAGCCACCCACGAGGCTACTTATAGCGATATGTAATACGCCCTTTTGTCAAATCATAAGGTGTCATTTCCACCATGATTTTATCACCGGCCAACACCCGTATACGATTTTTCCGCATTCTACCAGCGGTATGGGCAATAATTTCATGATCATTTTCCAGTTTCACACGAAACATCGCGTTAGGTAAGAGTTCAGTAACGATACCAGAAAATTCTAAAACTTCTTCTTTTGACATAAACAAACATTTCCTTTACAGTGCACATATTTTGTTAAGCTGCGCGTTATTTCCAGCGTTCATATCCTATTTTCTTAAGTTTGTGAATAAAAATTCCACAAAAAGGGAAAGGTTTTTCAAGTTTACTCTTCCATACTCTCAAAAAAACGGCCCCCCACCCCTTAAGAATCAAAACTTTTTTCCACCAGTTTTACCCGCTAATTTCCTTCAGTTTTTATGATGATTTTGGTTTCAGTGTGACAAGAAATTATGCTAATTTTTTCCCCTAAAGCATTTTCCCAACACCTCTGACTAATCCCTCCACAACTTACTCACAATCATCCTCTCTCCAACTTTTCCTCACCTTCCACACTTTAAACATGCGCCCTTCAGATAAACACCACTCCCCCACGCCAGAAGCCCCTCCTTTTCTCAAAAACCTTCTCCATTCTTCACACACCATTCACAACATGCTTCACTGCCCCACACTTCATACTCTACGCATTTCCCATACAGCCTTCCCCATTTTCCCTCTCTTCACACGCTTCCTCTAAGCCACTCTTTCCATTTATGTTGTTCTTCCTACCTTCGAAAACACGATCCCTATACATTGCGTATCATTAACCACAACGCCTCTAACGACATAAAGCCTTTTCCTTTTTTACACATTTCCGTTTTCACGCTTTTACGTATTTACAGAATAAAGCCAAATGAAACTTCCACACCGCACCACTCTATAAACAATAGTATTACCCCAGCTTCTTGCCTAGCCAATCTCCCCAAGCACTTCAGATCACCCACCCACGGACTTCAGATTCCCCTCAAATGACACCACTTCATCAAGTACCATAAAAACAAAGCGCTATCTCCTCACACCATCCTTTACGCATCCCTTCGCACCACCGCCTCTTCCCTCTCTAGTCTGTTCATTCCTATTCCGCCCCCACACTCTCTTCTCCCTTCAATCTCCCGCAGGCTTCATCCCAGCTTACCACTCCATTCACAAAAACTCTTTCCCCCATTTATCTCACCACATTCCATGCCATGCCAAAAGCATACACAATGCACAAATCCTCTACTCCTTTTTCACGAATATACGTTTTTAAGCTCCCCTTCTAATCATGATTTCGGAGCCGCGTGAGAGGGACAAAACAAGCCGTTAAGTTCTGGGGGTCAAGGACGCCGTTAGGCGCCATGTAATGGTCTCCTTGACCTTAAGAACCTAGGATTGTTAGTCCCCTCATTAAACGCGGGTCTGATCTCATGATTTTGGTGAGCGTTCCGGAGAGTTTGAGAGGCGGAAAGCCTCTCATTAAAAAATAAAGTTTATAAATAAAAACTATTTTCATTTGCCAATCTTCTGAAATTACTTTATCACTTAAAAGATATTTTGATCGTCTACGCAGCGATCAAGAGGGATTCAAAAACCCTAAGCTCTAGCGTAAAATGAGCCCACTCTTGTGGGTATCCCGGAATTCCGGGAGTTTTTGCCATGTCCAGGTGCGTTTCCGCACTAAAAGCAAAAAAACTGACTAGAGCTCAGTATTTTGACTCCCGGAATACTAATGCGAGGGCGCTCGCAACCGGAGGGGGGCTTGAAGTGCAAACCAAAAATCCAAATTTTATCGACATTCTGATAGGCAAAAGAATTCGTCAAAGAAGAATTGCCATGGGACTTTCCCAAAAAGAATTAGGAAACTATTTAGGTGTCAGTTTCCAACAAATCCAAAAATATGAAAAAGGCTTCAATCGTGTAAGCGTAGGGTGTTTACTCAAAATCGCCCAAAAACTGGAAGTTCCCATAAGCTTTTTTTATGCAGACATTGCCACAAAAGAAAATCTTCCCACAAAAGACACTCTCTTACACCACAATCAAGAAACATACAGCGAAAAAGAACACACTCTTTTGAAAAATTTTAGAGAGCTCCAGCCGAAAAAACAAAAAGCAATCTTGTGGCTGATTTCTGATTAAGCAAAAGAGTAACAATTAATATTATTCCATTCATATACCCCCTTAAGTCAAATTCAAACCAGCACTCCATACCCCTCCAAATCACGCCATTTTATGGGATATTGATTTTTCTTGCCAATCTCCTGAAATTACTTTATTGATAAGCACGTGTTTTTGATCGTCCACGCAACGATCAAATAGGGAGCTAAAAGCCCGAAAGCTTAATACATAAATTTATCCCGCATTGCGGGTATCCCGGAAATTCCGGGGGCTTTTGTTATGTCCAAGTGCTTTAAGCACTAAAAACAAGAGAATGTTTAAGTTCAGTGAATCCAACCTCCCGGAATACCAATGCGAGGGCGCTCGCAACCGGAGGGGGCTTGAAGTGCCAACTAAAAATCCATATTTTATCGACATTCTGATAGGTAAAAGCGCAATTTATAATCCATATTTCGCACTTTTTTAAAAAGTATCCAATCTTATAGTCTTTGAGATTATTTTGATTTTTCTTGCCAATCTTCTGAAATTACTTTATCACTTAAAGTGTAATTTTGATCGTCCACGCAACGATCAACAGGGAACTAAAAGCCCTAAACCCTAGCGTACAATTGAACCCACTCTTGTGGGTATCCCGGAATTCCGGGAGTTTTTGCTATGTCCAGGTGCGATGAGCACTAAAAGCAAAAAAGCTGACTAGGGTTCAGTACTTTTAGACTCCCGGAATACCAATGCGAGGGCGCTCGCAACCGGAGGGGGGCTTGAAGTGCCAACTAAAAATCCAAATTTTATCGACATTTTGATAGGTAAAAGAATCCGCCACAGACGCATTTCAATGAGCCTTTCGCAAAAAGAATTAGGAAGCTATTTAGGTGTCAGTTTCCAACAAATCCAAAAATATGAAAAAGGCTTCAATCGTGTAAGCGCAGGGTGTTTACTCAAAATCGCCCAAAAACTGGATGTTCCCATAAGCTTTTTTTATGCAGATATTGCCACAAAAGAAAATCTTTCAACACATACCGCACACTATGATCAAGAAACATACAGCGAAAAAGAACATTCCCTTTTGAAAAATTTTAGAGAGCTCCAGCCGAAAAAACAAAAAGCAATCTTATGGTTGATTTCTGATTAAGCAAAAGTGCACACAAAGCATAAATTCTCCGCATCATTTTACGGACATACGTTTTTATTTTACGGATCAACGTTTTGATGCTTCTCCACATTTACAGAAAGCAGCCAAACGAAACTTTCAAATTCCCCCCGCACCACTTTGTAAACATAGGTTTGTCAACAATACAGCTTCTTACTCTAGCCAATTCCCCTGCTGATTTCAGATCACGACACCACAAAGGATAATGTTGCATCAAACGCGACAGATACCTCCTATTTTAAAATATTCTTGCCCCTTCACCACCCTAAAGTAAGATCACGCAAAGCACCGGTCAATCCCACTTCAAAAACAACTTTCCCCACACCCTCTCTCCTCAACACCCCCACCTCTTCATCCCAACTCCCCCCTCCCTTCATAAACTCTTCACCCTCACCCCTCTCTCCTCAACACCCCCGCCTCTTCATCCCAACTCCCCCCTCGCTTCATAAACTCTTCACCCCCAACACCCTCTCTCCTCAACACCCCCGCCTCTTCATCCCCACACCCCAATCTTCTCTCCACATTCCATGCCATGATAAAATCATACACCCCACATAAAGTTCCAGCTTCCTTTTTTGCACATTTCCGTTTTTACGCTTTTACGTATTTACAGAAAGCAGAAAATCTGCAAAAAATGCATTACACAATAACGTTTTCAACAACTGTCATTAAAATCTCGCCTCCCTTTTCATCTAAATCCCCCTATTTTCACTTAAATCATAGATATAAACCGCCCTATTATTGTATTGAGCAGCATAAAATTTTTCGAAAAATTCTAACGATCAAAAGGGGTCATAAGAAGCATTTTACGACTTTTAAAAGAATTTTTATTTACACCCAGTGCTTTTTTGTAACGTAGAAGAGCACATTTAATTAATTGACTATAAGAAAGTTTGAAATGAGAGAAGCTCTTCGTTTTTCTCATTCAACATCCGCAACGATAACTTATCCTTATAAGTCAATATTTTTTCGTAATACAAAACGTGCCAAAAGGAATATACTTATGTTGCATATTCACGCGCTTGTTTTAAAGAAAGATCTCTCAACGCTCCATCACACCCATTTTGCAAAACGCTACCCGTAAAGGAATGGTAAGCTCCCATGAAGGATATAAAATCCATTCAGCTCCCCCTATCTTTACGCTTATGGAAAAACAAGTTTACGCTTATAGAAGAACAAGCCGGCATCATCACAAAACTCTGCCAGCTCCCAATGTTGCAGACAGCCTTCGGTTCAAGAGATAATTCATTAAAGGCATGCCTTTCTTGTACAGTTTTGACCCACATGCACGCCCCACCACTTATGATGTATAAGCCAAGTAATTTTAATTGATTCAATATAAGAGAACTGGTGATGAGCAATTTTATTATATTCAGCAACTTTATTATATTCAGCAACGCGCTTCACGTTAAAATGGTTATTTATCATTATAAATCAATATATTAATAAAGAAGAGAGTCATCATCAAGCCGCTTACCTTTTTCTAAAAAAAGGCTTCACACTGAAAGAAAACATCTAAAACTTAGATAAAAAAAAAGGTTTGCCTCTAATAAACAAACCTCTACAGAAAATTATTCACATAACTTTCAAAATTTTAAATTAATCCCTCTAGAAGCAATAAAAACGCTTTAGAAGCACCAAAATGAATACAAAGATCAATTTAACACAATGTTAAGAAAAATCAAGAACAAAAAATTTTTATCGTTAATACACCTTTAAAAAACGAGGCTTCTTAACCTACGCGGTTCAAAAGTCCGGGGCTTCTTCTACAAACGCCTCCAAGCCAATCAATCCCTTCATCTCTCTCAAAAGACAGCATAAAAGGTTCACAGTACAAGTCTTCGCTAAAAAAATATCAATCGCCAGCGCTCATAAAAGCCAGCGTTGGTATAAAAGATCAGATTATCGAACAATCTTGCTAAAATGTCTTCCCAATAAATAAAAAAGAAGCGGATTCTTAAATATTTCCGCCTCTTTAACAATAAAAATTATGATGAGGGATTATTAAAAAATTTCAAGACTGTGAAGGGAACCAATTTGATAACAATTCATACCTTACAGGATCATCGGCACATTGCCCACCACCACATTCCAGTATGGTAGAAATCAAATTTGCCGCAATCAAAAACACAAATAAGAAACTTGCCGTTTTACTCAAGGCTGGAAAAGGAGAAAATTCTTTGAACTTGTGTGCCAATTCGCCTAAAATCATGACAAATGAGACAGCAAAGATACAAAGGACAGAAATAATGAAAGCCCAAGTATAAAAATGCAATCCAAAGAACGTTGAACCATATCCTAAATCATCGGGTGTGATATGCAAAAACACTTGCCGTGCTGCCACAGCACTGGTTACCATACAACCAAGAATAACCATACCATAATGGGTATTTTTCACCTTATGGTGAATATTGAGTAAGAACCCACAACCTGCCAGCATCAATCCAACGCGCTGCAGCAAACAAAGGGGACAAGGTAACTCAAACTTTACCAATTGATAATAAAAAGCCACCACCAAGACAATAGATAACCCAAAGAGTCCTAGCGTATTCATAAAGATGACGAAGTGAGGATTTTTTTGTTCAACATGTTCCATGGCTATTCTCTCAAAAAGATAAATTTAAAGTAGAAGTTGCGTGATGATTGAAAGTGAGAAGAATGACAACGAATAAAATTGCCCACAAAGCATAACTTATATTTTTTTTACCACACATAGTCGTTACTGCAGTACCTAAAGCGATTAAAAATGGAAGAAACATAGCTTTTAAATCTCCTTTACATCCGTTGTTTAACTCTTATTTATTTCAGCGTTCACCATATTACAAAATTGGGCAAAAAAGAGACCATGGATTTATTATTCACAATTCGTCACTCGCGATTGATATTGCCATTATATTTAAGTGAAAAAACGATATAATCGCTCAGAAGCACATCTCAACAAAAGCGTTAAAAGCACAAAAGCGTTGATTATTCGCTTCCCCTTATATCAGCCATTGTTAAAGATATATCGACAATTATAAAGATTATATCCCCTATAAAGATTATATCCCCCACTCACAAAAGAATCACTTGAACAACAAAATAAATAGGCTTTGAAATCGAGAGATATACATCTCTTTTTTTCTCAAAAGAATATCCTCATTTTGCAACACATTTTTGACATAAAAATCTCTTTTTCTCATAAGTAATGTTTCAAATTGCAACAGATTTTATATCATATGGTGATCTTGTTTATTTTAGCAAATAAAAAATAAGACATTTTTTTAAAAAAACTTATAATCAATGGCTTTTCCCCAATACAGTTTTCCCTCTTATCTTAAATAAAAGACAATACCGCAAGCTCAACAGCCTCATGGGTCCCACACCACCCCGTGGCATTCCCCTCCCCCCTCACAAGAAGTGCTTCATGCCTTCAATACTTTAGTTTTTCATCTCTCGAGATCCCCTTTAAATTTTTAGCTTTCCGCCTTATTTGAAAAATAACTGTTTCTCTGTCATCAATTGGCTTTGCAAAAAGAATATAAAACTTTAAAAAAATAATGATAAAGAATCGCATTGAACCTTTGAAAAGGATAGAGAATGATGAAAAAATCATGTGATGTCGCGATTTTAATGGGGAGCCAATCGGATTGGCAAACGATGTGCCATAGTGCAGATATTTTGACGAATCTTGGTATTTCTCATAGTTCGCATATTGTCTCAGCACACCGAACTCCTGAACGCCTTTATCAATTTGCCAAAGAAGCAAAAGAAGCAGGGTTTAAAGTTTTAATTGCCGGTGCGGGGGGTGCAGCGCATCTTCCAGGTATGTTAGCAGCCCTTACTCCTCTTCCTGTTTTTGGCGTTCCAGTGCATTCTCACTCTCTTTCTGGTCAAGATTCTTTGCTTTCAATCGTGCAAATGCCAGCAGGGATACCCGTCGGCACATTAGCAATTGGCAAAGCAGGCGCAATTAATGCAGCCCTTTTAGCCGCGGCCGTTATGGCCGTTTATGACCATGATCTCGCCCAACGATTAGAAGATTGGCGTCAACAACAAACAGCCAATGTCGCCCAAACGCCTGTAACGGAGGTTTAAAATGGCACCGTTTTCCACCCCCCCCTCAGCCAACACCACCTTAGCCAACACCACCTCGTCCAACACCACTTCGTCCAACACCACTTCGTCCAACACCACCTTAGCCAACACCACTCCCTTCACCATGTTACCTCCAGGCAGCGTCATTGGTTTAATCGGGGGGGGACAATTAGCGCGGATGCTCGCCATAGCTGCTGCAGAATTAGGATTTCGAACCGTTATTTTTTGCCCTGAAGCCGATTGCCCAGCCGCTCAAACAGCAAACAACCATATTGTTTCCTCCTATGACGATATATCAGCTTTAGATCATTTTATTTCTCAGTGTGATGTTGTCAGCTATGAATTTGAAAATCTTTCGCTTCAAACGGTTCAATATGTAGAAAAGAGTAAGCCTGTTTATCCTTCTTCCAAAGCATTAGAGATCACGCAAGATCGACTTTTTGAGAAGCAATTTTTGCGTGATCAAGGGATTGGCACCGCGTTATGGCACGCTGTTGACAATTCTTCTTCTCTTCTTTCCGCTCTTGATACCTTAGGCGGACGTGGTCTTTTAAAGACGCGTCGTTTTGGTTATGACGGAAAAAATCAGATCAAGCTTGATCACCCAGATGAACAAACCCTTGACGAAGCCTTAAGGACTTTTCAGGAACAGCCTTGTATTTTAGAAGAAATAGTCCCTTTTTTATCGGAAATTTCGGTTCTTTCGGCACGTACAAAACAAGGAGAACATATTTTTTATGACTGCCCTGAAAATCAACACAAAAATGGTATTCTTCATAAATCCTTTGTTCCATCACATATTCCACTTGACGTGCAAAAAGCAGCTCAAGAAATCAGTGTAACAGTCATGGATGCCCTCGATTATGTTGGTGTTCTTTGTATTGAACTTTTTGTCTTAACGAATGGTCATCTTTTAGTGAATGAATTAGCACCGCGTGTCCATAATTCTGGTCATTGGACACAAAAGGCATGCATAACTTCACAATTTGAACAGCATATACGTGCTATTTGCGGACTTCCCTTAGGCAGTCCCTATCGCCATAGCGATTGCCAAATGACCAATCTTCTTGGTAACAATTTTAGCACGTTAAAATATTTTCTCACACAAGAGCGCACCTCGATCCATTTATATGGCAAAAGCACTGTTCACCCCAACCGCAAAATGGGGCATATCATCCAATTACTGGGACCAGCCAACAAATCTTAAGCCCACATATATACAAATACTTTTTCACACTTTTCCCCTAAATGAACTGAAAAAACAACCTCTCCCCCCACACCGATATCCATCGGCTTCAAAAGCGCCCCTAACCTTTTAATTCTCCCCTGAAAGGGCGTGAAGCCCTCCTACAAGCTCCTTCTCTCTTAAAAACATCACCTCTTCCCCCTCCAAACCGCTTCATCCTACACGAACATCTCATCCGCCCTCAAAAACAAAGCTTCACTCCACACCAATATCCAAGCAGCACAACAAGCGCTCCCAACCCTTCAACTCCACCCCCTAGCTCTTCTCCCCTTCCTTTTCTCAAAAATATCCCCCGGCTAAAAATAATCCACCAGCCCCCAACTTCACTACCCCTCCACCTTCCACAGCATAAATATTCCCCTATAACATACGCAGCCCCTTCATTTTTCTTTTAATGCCAACCTTTAAGAAATAGACTGATTTATTGCACCCCCATAGATACCAATCCCCATGATTGCGTTTTTATTGTCTCTAGCTTCTCTTCTTATGCTCATTTTTTCACAAAAGCATCGTTTTGTTTTCCATAAAATTGCTGCAAAGAGGTAAAACGTATTACTCTCCCAAAACAACTCTCGAGAATTCGGCCCAATATCGGCCAGACGATAGCCCTCTCCAGCATAGCAACTTTCTTCTTTTTCTCCTCTCTCTTTTTCCTTCAACGGATAGAAGATTTTCTTCTTTCATTAATTCCCCCAACACATTCCTCGAAAAGGTTTCCTGAACTTCTCCCCAAAGGCTTAAGTTTCTTCTTTTCAGATCAATTTTTCTTCTCTCACAAAACCCTCCCTTTTTTAGTGCATCAATTTTTCCACCTTTTAATCCTGTTAAGACAATGAATTATAAGGCACATCATCACCGTATAATGCGCATTGATTTTATTGCATCTCGCACAATTCTTTATGAACTCCCCTTATCGTAAACGCACTTTGTTTACGCATATTCTTAACCACCCATAAGAGATTGTCTGTAACTCTCTAATCCTGCTCAGCAATGACATTCGTCCCCCCCAACAGACCAGCGCTTCATGAAGTTCCCACAATTTTTCTCAATCCAAGCTTCTTTCAAGAGCACCTAATAATTTATAAATATAAATGTTTATTTTATTATCCTGATAAAGCTAAACTATACTTTTTAATACGATCATTTTAACACTATCATTGCCTTTAAAACGCTTATTGTGGCAAAAAACACTTCATTTCTAACAATAATAAAACTTTAAATGAGGTACAGTCTGTTCTTCCCCAAAAACGTAAAGGGGGTCCATTTAGACATATGTTGTTCCTTTTTCTTTTAACTTTTCGTAAACCCATTGTTTTCGTAACGAAAATCCTGTCGATAGGCTTTTTATTAATGACAGGAATTCTTTGTCTAATATACCTCACAGGAGGAAGAGAAACACTGCCCCTATTGATCGGGATACCAATGATCATTACGTCAGCTCTCTTTGGCATTTGCAACATGTATATAAATTGGTATTATGACATACTTTTATTACGTCTATCGCCAGACGATGTGAAGCTTTCACTCTTTCAATAAACATCATCATAGACCACCCTTGGGAAGGTCAATTTTTTTCTGCAACATGGATATTAAAAAGGATTCAAACTATCCACATTCAAGAGCCAAAGTGTATTCTCAGTATACTGGCTCCCTTATTGGATAATTTGAATTCCCCATCTGCTCGACAATATCCAGCACTCCACCCACGTAGAAATAATTGGGTTGCAAAGAATCATAAACTATTGCCTTAAAAGAGAAATTTATGCATAATCTTTCACTCTAACCACACAGATTTAATCCCTCATTAAAAGTACCGAGCGCTCCGCTCCGTCCCTGATCTCCACATCAAAGATATAATTACAGGATATGATTACAGCACTAAGCTTATCCATTCCCAAACCAAATATCCTCTCACCCCTCACGTAAAATAAAAAGCCTCAAACAGAAGACACTTGTGTTGCCAATTTACGCACTTGTTTTAACACGCGCTTATTTTAAAGAAACATTTTGCCAATGCACATTGCCCCACCACTTCACAACAGCAGCCCCCGTCATAGAGCATAAAAACTCTCGATAATAGCTTAAACATTCATAGTGCACCACCCTCTTTAAACTTATGAAGCGTAAACACCAACGCCATCACACCGCTTTGCCACCCCCCAATGTTACAACACTCTTAGCATTTGAAAGCATTCATAAAAGACCGTTTTATTCCTTATCTTCAAGTATCTTTACCATAGATCAATCCCGCTTGTGATATGCAAGAAGCGAATGCTATGCTTAAAGCTACACAAATTTGCAATGAGAAAACCTTAAGACTATGCAAAACTCTTATTTTACTATGTTTTCTCTGAACAATAGAAATTTATCCTTATCAATTCATCATCTTTGTCATCATCATGCGGTTTATTTTTTAGGTTTTAAGAATAAGCCTTAAGAATATCCTCACACACGAACAAAAAAAACCTCATGTTATAAATTTTACATGAGCCTTACTTAACGATGATATTTTACGAAAAAACAGGATTATTTTCTCACAAATAGGAAGCTTTTACTTTTTTCCACTCTTTGTGCTTTTTGGTGTCCTTCTTTTTACGAGAAAATTTTTACCTTCAAGGCCAACCGTTAACACACTATAGGAATTTGTAAGGGATATACCCTTGACAAGAATAAGACTTCTTGTTAAATCTCTCCTACTTTTTTTGCAATTTTCACTTATCGTTGTGCTAATGAAGTGGTTAATGCGTACCTTAAGAGTGCGCTTTTCTTTTTGTGATCACAGTGAAAAAGTGTATCGTGTGATGTTATCATGCAAGTACGATATCGCAATGCAATGCTCATAGAGTAAGCAGTCTATTGGGGTTGTAATATTGTATTTTCGTGTTTTAATATTGTATTATAGTATTGTGTTACGTAAACTATTTAAACGGTGAATATGATGAAAATTAAAAATTCGCTTAAAGCACTAAAAGAGCGCCACCGTAACAATCGTTTGGTGCGTCGTAAGGGTCGTGTTTATATTCTTAATAAAACGAATCCACGTTTTAGAGCACGTCAGGGCTAATTCTTTTAGGGATAATTTCTTTAGGATCAATGTTTTTATGCCTACTTTAATTGTAGGCTTAAAATTTTTTTCTTGAGTTTTTTTGTTATAAGTCCGTTGATTACAAGTCTAGTATTTGATAATATTTGGTGATTTATCTTTTGGGGGCTTGTTTTTATGGATTCTTCTATTTTTTTAAAAGCCTTTCGATTTTTCCAGTTGCGTTTTTTCTGTATTTTCCAGCGCGCGTTTTTTCTTTCTTTTGTTGGCGTTTTTTGTTTTGTTCCCTCGAGCTATGGGCAAAATCCTCCTTCTCTTCCTGAAGATCGGCCTTCTCCACAATCGCTTTTACCGTTAGATGATCTTATTCCCAATTCTCCTCCCCCTTCCTCAACACCCTCCGATTCTGATTCCTCGGCGGTTATTCTTGAAGATCTTGACAAAGAGCAGCTTTCCCATGTTGACAGAGTTAAGCAGCGCAAAGAAGCAGAAATTTCACGTTTACTCAAAGAATTGAAATATTGTGCTGATGTTGCTAAAGCGAAAAAGATCAGTCAACAACTTCAACATTTATGGTCCCAATCGGGGAGTGAGACGATTGATCTTTTAATGTCATGGGCTGAAAATGCACTCAACAGCGATGATTATGGACTTGCGCTTGATTATATTGATAATGCTCTTGCACTTTTGCCTACTCATGCTGAAGCTTGGATAAGACGCGCTTGGATTCACATTCAACTGAACGATTTCAAGCTTGCCATGCTTGATCTCAACCACGCTCTTGAACTTGAGCCGCGCAATTATAGTGCTTTTTTTGAACTTGGCGTTGTCATGGAAGCAACGGAGCGTCCCAAACTTGCTCTTAAAGCTTATAAAACAGCATTGGTTTACTATCCACAAATGCGCAGGATTCAAAAGCGCGTGCAAGCTCTGTTAGACGAACAATCACCACAAGCTCTTTGAAACCATT
>NZ_JBHIPB010000003.1:204904-234144 GCF_042195825.1 Bartonella sp. AP40SXNS | reverse complement strand
CAAGAACGAGACACTTTACGACATCCTTTCAAATCTAGATAAGACGCAAGCCCGCTACACATTCCACTCAATAAACTAAAAGCCCCCTGCTTATAACCACACATCCCCCCCCCCACATAATTCACAGTGCCTTTTTTGAAACTTAGCCATTACCATGGAAGCAACAGAGCGTCCCAAACTTGGCTCTTAAGATTGATGAAACAGCATTGGATTACACTCCACAAATGCGCAGGATTCAAAAGCGCGTGCAAGCTCTGTTAGACGAACAATCACCACAAGCTCTTTGAAACCATTCAAGAACGAGACACTTTACGACATCCTTTCAAATCTAGATAAGACGCAAGCCCGCTACACATTCCACTCAATAAACTGCCCCTGCTTATAACCACACATCCCCCCACACAATTCACAGTGCCTTTTTTGAATTTGGACTTTTTTTGTATTGAAGGCATCTTCCAAACACTTCCAATATACCCCCTACAGCATTTCTTCTCATAGCAAGCAAACGCTCCACGCTTGAGTCCTCTTCACGCCGTTTCTTCTTTTCACACCTTCCATCATGGATAAAAAATTTGTAAACACGAAGCTCAAAAAACACTTTTTGAAAAAATCTTAAAACATCGCTTAGCGCCTCTGATAAACTATCATCGTCTGTTTTTTATTTTTATGAACTTCAACCATAGCAGCACATACCGTATCGGCTCTCCTCCCCCCTCAAAGTTGATAAAATAGCCCTGAAATATGGCTTCACAAAGTAGAAACTTCAAAGGTGCAACACCAGTTCAACCAACATCCTTTTGAATAAGAAATATTTCTCTTCAAAACTCCTCCAAGCATTCCTGCGAAACATAAAAATCAAGCATTGTTCCAAAAGAGCCATTGCCAATAAATCGTTCTGCGTCACACAATCACCCACCCTCACTCATATTTTTTGCTTTTTTACTTTGAATAAGCCATCCATCATACAGCCATTTCGAGCAACCACCAGCAAGGTTCTAAAAACTCTCCTGAAAAACGTTATGAAAAAGAAGAGGGCGAGGTTATTTTATCTCTAGCAGAAGCTCTGAAATTATTTTATATTAAGGAGGGTGTTCTGCGCTTCTCGACAGGAAATAACGTATTCCTGAGACCTTAATGATCTCCAAGGGAGCTGTCCCTGATCAAGCCCGTGGGCTTTTTCATATGGCGCCCACCTATTTGTATAGGTTCCCGGGATCAGCTTTTTCCATCGGCTGTTGTGGATCACCCTTTATTTGTATAACTTTTTTGCATAAAAATTTTTCCAGCTAAAATTGAGAGCATCTTTTTACATAAGACCAATGACGATACTCTTTTCAAGAAATAAAAATTACGATAGGCTTCATTTTATAAAACAGACAGCACTTCCAAATAATCCCCTCTATAAATCTGCTTCATCCCTTCGCACACAGCAACGCAAAAGCGGCTTGTTGCACCAAGATACCCCCTAAAGAGCACACACTTTTTTCATGCTTTTTTTCATGAGCAAAGCTCTTATCCATACAGAGATTTACAAAACGCCAACAATGGATAAAATACCAGCATCTTATAAAATAATTGACGAGACAATGACAAACAATCCCCTCTGTGAATCTGCTTCATCCCTTCGCACACAGCAACGCAAAAGCGGTTTATCGCGTCGTGATGCTCTTTTAACAGAAGAGCGCGCACTCTTTTCGCAGCGTGCTTGTTGCCACTTTATTGAATACCTTGAAAAGAAGGGAACCGATTTTTCACGCCTCATTTTAGCAGGCTATTGGCCCATTAAATCGGAAATAGATCCGCGTCCTTTACTGGATGCTGTAGCGTTACGCGGTGGGCATTTAGCCTTACCAGCAGTTCTTAATTCCACCACCATGATTTTCCGTGCATTTTCGCCCAGCACGATTTTAGAGCCCATGCGTTTTGGCACCTTTGGTCCCAGTGCAGACAATGACGTTGTTGCCCCCAATAATATTATTGTTCCGCTTTCTGCGTTTGATCGTCAATGTCACCGTCTTGGCTATGGAGGAGGATATTATGACCGTGCTGTTGAAGCTCTTGAAAAACAAGGGCATCAAATGATATTATGGGGCATAGGGTTTTCATGTCAGGAGGTTTCCTCTATTCCCGCAGCAGAACATGATCTACAGGTACAAGGAATTTTTACAGAAAAAGGTTTCTTAAAATGTTAAAATGTGATTAAAGCGCCTATGCGTTTTTTATTTTTAGGTGACATTGTTGGTAGCACAGGCTGTAAAGCTGTTTTTGAATACCTTCCTCAACTGATTGAGAAATGGCAGCTTGATTTTGTTGTGGTAAATGGTGAAAATGCCTCTGGTGGTTTTGGTCTTACACAAGAAACGTATCAAGATCTTTTGATAACCGGTGTTGATGTTGTCACCACAGGTAATCATGCTTTTTCTCACAAAGAAGCATTGCAATATGCCCATGAGAGTGATCGTTTTTTACGCCCTGCCAATTTTTCGAAAGAAACTCCTGGAAAAGGTTCTGGTGTTTTTACGGCAAAAAATGGCGCCCGTGTTCTTGTCGCCAATCTGTTGGGCAACGTTTTTATGCCGTGTAAAGTAGAAGATCCATTTGAAACAGCGGAAAATATTCTGCTTGCCTGTTCGTTGATGGAGCAAGCCGATACGATTATCTTTGACTTTCACGCAGAAACGACAAGCGAGAAGCAATGTTTTGGTCATTTTCTTGATGGTCGTGTGAGTGTTATCGTTGGCACCCATACGCATATTCCCACGGCTGACGCGCAAATCTTAGAAGGTGGGAGCGCCTATTTAACAGATGCAGGCATGTGTGGAGATTATAACTCATCTCTTGGAATGGATAAAGAAGAACCCTTACACCGTTTTCTTTATAAGACGAAGCAAGACCGTTTTGAACCGGCGTGCGGTCCTGCCACCCTCTGTGGTTTAGCGGTTGAGATTTCAGATCGCACCGGTTTAGCAGAAAAGGTCTCGGCGGTACGGATTGGTCCTCATTTAAAGCCTGAAGTTCCGGATTTTTGGTAGCTTCTTTTAAGCCGCCCCTTTGATAGTTTCTTTCCAAGATTTCCTTTTGAGAACTCTATTTGGCAAGACGATTTTTCCAGCCCTTCCCAAATTCCTACTAAAAACACCCCGCCCTCCAATTTACCTAATACAGCAACTTTTCTAGCACAAATAAGTCACTCTTTTAAAAAAAAATAAAGGATAAAGGATAAAATTTTTCGTGATTTTTAAAACGATGAGAAGGAGGTTTTATTTCGACATTTCTGCGGGGGGGGGGGAGGAGAAATGTTAACCCCCTTCTCTAAAAAAAGCTTTATATAATAATTTATTATTTAGCAAGAGCCTCTTTAGTCTTTTTTTGATTCTAACGAAAATTTAATCTTAAAATTGCTTGCTGTTTTTGAGGTTTGAGCTCTCTAAAACTTTTCAAAAGAATGTATTCTTCTTTGCTTGAGATCTCATCATCACAAGGATACAAGACGTTTTCCTTTGTTGAGAGACCAGAATAAAAAAAAGGAAATGGGAACATTAAGAATATCGGCAATTTCTTGTAAACGCCCCGCCCCTATACGATTGAAGCCTTTTTCATATTTTTGGATTTGTTGAAAGGTTACTCCTAACTGGTTGCCTAATTTCTTTTGCGACCTTCCAATCATTGTTCTTTTAAAGCGAATTTTTCTGCCTATCGAAATGTCGTTAAAGTGTGGATTTTTAGCTTTCACTTCAAGCTCCCCTGCCGGTTGCGAGCGCCCTCGCATTGGTATTCCGGGAGTCAAAAACACTGAATCCGAGTCAGCTTTTTTGCTTTTAGTGCTAGAGAGCACCTGGACATAGCAAAAACTCCCGGAATCTCGCGATACTTATAAAGCAGGCTAATGTTTCATCTTGGATTTTCAGGCTTTGGGTTCCACCATTCAACCACACTATACGACGAGAACCTTGGTGCTTGTTCATAAAATAATTTCTGGAGACCAGCAATAAAAATTAAAACAGTGTTTTTATCTCATGAGACAATCAAACACAAAATTGCTTGCTGTTTTTGAGGTTTGAGCTCTCTAAAACTTTTCAAAAGAATGTATTCTTCTTTGCTTGAGATCTCATCATCACAAGGATACAAGACGTTTTCCTTTGTTGAGAGACCAGAATAAAAAAAAGGAAATGGGAACATTAAGAATATCGGCAATTTCTTGTAAACGCCCCGCCCCTATACGATTGAAGCCTTTTTCATATTTTTAGATTTGTTGAAAGGTTACTCCTAACTGGCTGCCTAATTTCTTTTGCGACCTTCCGATCATTGTTCTTTTCAAGCGAATTTTTTTGCCAATCAAAATATCGTTAAAATGTGGATTTTTAGCTTTCACTTCGCACCCCCTGCCGAGTACGAGCGCCTCTTATGCGTATTCCGGGAGTCTGAAAGTACTGAGTTCAGTCAGCTTTTTTTGCTTTTAGTGCTAGAGAGCACTTGGACATAGCAAAAACTCCCGGAATCCCGGGACACCCACAAGAGTAGGTTCATTTTTACACTCGGATTTTAGGGGTTTTTGAATCCCTGTTGATCGCTGCGTAGACGACCAAAGTTACCCTTCAAGGTATAAAGTAATTTCAGGAAATTGGCAATAAAATTTAAAACAGTGTTTTTATCTCATGAGATAATCAAACACAAAAATGCTTGCTGTTTTTGAGGTTTGAGTTCTCTAAAACTTTTCAAAAGGATGTGCTCTTCTTTGCTTGAGATCTCATCATCATAAGGATACAAGACGTTTTCCTTTGTTGAGAGACCAGAATAAAAAAAGGAAATGGGAACATTAAGAATATCGGCAATTTCTTGTAAACGCCCCGCCCCTATACGATTGAAGCCTTTTTCATATTTTTGGATTTGTTGAAAGGTTACTCCTAACTGGTTGCCTAATTTCTTTTGCGACCTTCCAATCATTGTTCTTTTAAAGCGAATTTTTCTGCCTATCGAAATGTCGTTAAAGTGTGGATTTTTAGCTTTCACTTCAAGCTCCCCTGCCGGTTGCGAGCGCCCTCGCATGAGTATTCCGGGAGTCTGAAAGTACTGAGTTCGAATCAGCTTTTTTTGCTTTTAGTGCTAGAGCGCACCTGGACATGGCAAAAACTCCCGGAATTCCGGGATACCTACAAGAGTAGGTTCATTTTATGATCGAACTTTAGGGCTTTCAGACCCTACTGATCGCTGCGTAGACGATCAAAGTCACCCTTTAAGGTATAAAGTAATTTCATGAAATTAGCAATAAAATTTAAAAACAGTCTTTATTTTATGAGCTCCACCCTCGCCTCTCAAACTCTTATGCTCGCTCGTAAAAACCATGAGATAAAACCCACGTTTATTGAGAGGATTAACAACCCTTGATTCTTGAGATCAAGCCTCCAAAAAGCACACCTAAAAATATATCGCCCCCTCCCAAAGCCATTCTTTGGAGCATATCTTTGAAAGCTTTACACTGTAATGCGTTGGATTTTTGCGCCACAACGAGCTAATTTTTCTTCTAATCTCTCAAATCCACGATCAAGATGATAAACACGATTGACGATTGTTTCTCCCTTTGCTGCCAATGGAACAAGATAAGAGGGCTGCAATCACAAGAGAAACAACAAGCGCGCAAATCCGTCGCCATGATGAGGCCCCCCTTGCAAATTCTCTGTTCCATGAGATGCGTTGCTCTCTCGCCCATCAAGCTTTATTTGCCCCTCAAGCGATTGAGTTCTTGAACATGCATAAAACGATTTTCAAAAATCGTCTCTGTAATCCGCGCGGTTCCCTCAACCCGTGTCATGCACCCCGCGTCATGAGCGCCATGAACGAAACTTAGACAATAATCACGAGCCTCCTCAAGAGTGAGAGAAGCAAAACTTTACACGAAAGAAAAACCATTCCGAAAAGAAAACAGCAGCCACAAAAGCCATACCCTTGAAAGATGGAGATTTGAAAGAACTATTGAGAAAATCATCAAGAATGTACGGCTCCAAAATTCCACAAGCAAGAGAGTAAACCATTAAAAATGCACCAGCCAAGCCCAGCCCCTCCCAACAAGCAAACATTGTGTTAAAACGCCCCCAAGCAATCGCCCCCCTCAACCACAGCGCAAAGCATTCAGCATATCTTTGAAAGCTTTACACTGTGATACGTTGGATTTTTGCGCCACAACGAGCCAATTTTTCTTCTAATCTCTCAAATCCACGATCAAGATGATAAACACGATTGACGATTGTTTCTCCCTTTGCTGCCAATGCTGCAATCACAAGAGAAACAGAAGCACGCAAATCCGTCGCCATGACAGGAGCCCCTTGCAAATTCTCTGTTCCATAGACAGTTGCCGTCTGCCCATCAAGCTTTATCTGTGCTCCTAAGCGATTGAGTTCTTGAACATGCATAAAACGATTTTCGAAAACCGTCTCTGTAATATGCGCGATTCCTTCAGCCCGTGTCATGAGCGCCATGAATTGCGCTTGGAGATCAGTTGGAAAAGCAGGATAAGGTCCTGTTTTAATATCAACGGGCATAATTTTGGTGTTCTTTGGATTTCGCTTAATATGAATTCCTTGAGGTTCTATTTGAATCTCGAGTCCTGTTTTTTGGAGCACCTTAAGCACTTTTGTGAGATGATTAGGATTTGCATTTTTAAGAAAGACATCTCCTCCCGTCATAGCAACAGCCATTGCATATGTTCCCGCTTCGATTCGATCAGCAATAACGCGTACTCTAGCACCGTTGAGTTTTTTAACCCCTTCAATTGTAAGCGTTGTTGTTCCTTCACCGGTTATTTGAGCCCCCATAGCATTCAGGGTTCGAATAAGGTTTGTCACTTCTGGCTCACAAGCCGCATTCTCAAGAGTGGTTGTTCCCTTTGCCATTGTCGCCGCCATCAGCAGCACATGGGTTCCACCAACAGTGACTTTAGGGAAACGATAGCAAGCACCTTTTAACCCCCTTGGCGCTTTTGCATGAACATATCCATTTTCGATAGTAATCTGTGCGCCTAAAGTTTTAAGTCCCTCAAGGATAAAATCGACAGGTCTTGTCCCGATAGCACATCCTCCAGGAAGCGAAACATAAGCCTCTGCGCATCGTGCAAGCAGAGGTCCAATAACCCAAAAGCTTGCACGCATTTTTTTCACCAGTTCGTATGGTGCCCGTGTTGTAGCTATTTTTTGCGCCGTAAAATGAATTGTTCTTGAATTCACGCATTCATCGTTAAACTCTTGTCCATCAACGGCATATCCAACACCATGATTATTGAGAATACGAATAAGCAATTCAACATCGGCCAGATGCGGAATATTTTCTAAAGTGAGCGTTTCTTCTGTCAGCAGCGCCGCAATCATAAGAGGCAATGCAGCATTTTTTGCCCCAGATATAGGAATTGTTCCTTGAAGTTTTTTTCCCCCAACAATTTGAATAGAATCCATCGTGTTTTCCCTCTTTTCCTTTGTGCCTGCCCTTCCAAAGGATTGTCCCCCTTCGGGAAGTTATGCTTTATTAATCGTTTTAGAACGCATTCTAACTATGAGAACAAATTATTGAGAAGTTTGGTTGCAAAAATTTACTAAAAAACATTTTTTTGCATTTTAGAGCTTTTTGCATTTTAGAGCTCTGGTTGTGCTCTTTTTCGGCTTTGCTCTTTTCGACGTTTTAGGTTTTGACGCAATTGTTGTGCCAATCTTTCTTGACGTCGTTTTGCTTTTTCATCTTGATGATTAATTTCATTTTGTTTTTGTTTTTGATGCATTTGTGTCATTGCGCAACCTTTTAAACAGTGTTGAGCTTCTATCCAAGCAACTCATTTAGATATTTAAGCATATAAGAAACATATGTCATGACATAAGATACGTTTTCTTGCAAGAATATACAAATGTTCTCTTGCCTATTTTCTGACAATATGGCACAAGACAGCGCAAAGATTGAAAAGGGCTGCGGTAGCTCAGTGGTAGAGCACTCCCTTGGTAAGGGAGAGGTCGAGAGTTCAATCCTCTCTCGCAGCACCATTTTATTCTTCTTTTGCCTCTCTCTTCTGGCCCTTATAAGTCTTCCCTATAAGCCTAAATCTTTTCCCCCAACCTTCATCGGCTTCATCAAATCCTCCATCCTTTAAACCATGCGCTTCAATAGCCTCAAAATCAATAGCTTCAAAATCAATGGCTTCAATGCCACACTTAATCTCTAAAATGCCTTACGAACGGCTTTTGAAATTGACCGCCCCCCAAAGAATATCCCACCCACCCCCTTGCCTCCCCTTGCCTCCCCCCTCTTTCCTTGCCTCCCCCCTCTTTCCTTTCTGTAAGATTTGCCCTATCCTTCTCTTTACCAAGCCTCACTATTGCAACAGCTCTTGGCACTTGAGACGATATAAGCATTTTTATTTTTTCAATATTTTATTTCTTGAATATTTTTCCCCACAAGCTCACCCTGTTTGTAATATGCAAACAAACGATTTTACTTGATTCAATATAAGAGCGTCTGAATAAGAAGGGTTGAAATAAGAACATCTCACACTATTTCGGGCTCTCATTGAAATTCAAATTAAATCTCAATAATGAATTATTATAAACTCATTGTTTGAACATATCCCATTGATACCTTTATCCGCCCCAAAACGAATAATCTTATCTTTCTAGCCTCTCTATCCATCTCAAGCAACACAAGCATTCCCTGTAAAATTAGAATAAGCTTCATCGATCCTATTCGTCATTTACAACAGATCTAACAGAGCCATTTCCAGAACCTCCTCTCAATTCCTTTCCCATTCTCCCCACCCCTTACCAAAAGCAAAAACCAAACAGTGATAAAATCCCCCTCAATAAAGCTTTCACTAAGCCACCCCACGCTCGCATATGCCAAACATCCCATATGACAGGCATCTCATATGACAGGCATCTCATATGACAGGCATCCCCATATACTAGACATCCCATATGGCAGAAAATTGAGAGCCCGCCTTTTCAAAGAAGATCCCTCATTACCAATTTTATACACTATGGTTTTCCACGTGCTCTAAGCCTCCCTCTTTCAACACGCATCTTTTTTATACGAATACTTTGATTGATACGGATAGCGTTATTCGTCTTGCATAAGAGCCCCAAGAGCGAAAAGCTCTCTCCCTCTGTTCTATTGAAATCAATCACCCCTCTTCGCTTACACTTCACAAGCAGAAAGATCCGTATGGCGTAAAACTTTCCAAGAAAAGCATATCTCTTCGTAAAAAGCCTCCCAGTAAACGAGATTATGAATCGTCTCAAGAGCTACAGCCCATGCCGCAATTTTGGCAACGGCCCCCCAATAGTACCAACTTACTTTTTCATAAAGTAAAGATAGGGTGTGCAATGTTTATAATCTCTGGGGGGTATAATCTACGGACTTTATAATCTACGGGGCTTGACCGTTATACCCCTCACGATATTATTCACAGGTGCCAGTATGAAATTTACGAACGCCAGGCATGAAATGGGTGTGAAATGAGCTTAGAACGAGATATCTTTATTAAAACAAGTGCGTGAATGTACAAGAACAAGTATATTTCATTTGGAGTATTTTGGATATTGCCTACTCTCCCCACCCTAGGACAACCATTTTGGCTACAGATCCCCTTATACTTTCTGCTGTCATACCTCCTCCAATAAGCTAAAACCCCACATATGCGGGGTTTTAGCCAGTACCACACCTTTACTTATACACATTATGATCATAATAACCATTTTTATTAAATACGTTTTTACGTATATTTTCAACACAAAAATAACACATATTGATTTATTTAACAGAAATCAATTAAATATTCATGATAATCATTAAAAGTTAAAATGATGAAATTATTATTCAGAACGTACGTCATAATATTTATAACGTTTTTTTCTGTATTCATATTATTGGGTTGTACTCAAGTAAGCGACCTTGCTGAATACGATAGGCTTTACCAAAAATATGTCCATGAAAATTACACTCCTTTAGCATATTCTCAGAAATTAGAAAAAGCAAAAAAAGAGGTAGAATATTTAAAAGCGTATATGGAATGGACTGTAGACATACCCCATGACAAAAGTCAATTTTGGAGGCATTTAATAACATTGCCCAGTAATCCTCCAGAATTCAATATTTTTAAACATTATCACATATTGCTTGTTTTTTGTGGACGTTTTTTTGATTTATGGCAAGGTGATAAAACGATGCCCACACTTACCTTTAACGACTTACCAACAAGACTGAAGGATTTTAAAGCTAACGGGATGAAATACAGGAAAAATTGGGATTACATAGAAAATATTTTCCTCAAAGCAAAATTTGAAACAAACTTTGATGATCCAATGTTTGCGTACGCAGAAAAACTTTTGGATTCCCCTAATGGCATTAGTCGAAAAGAACAAACTCTCCAGACAGAGCTGCTCATCATAGGCAATGAACTCACTCGTTTTAGAAACACAGCAACAATGTGCGTTATGGCTAGAGAGGTATACCTTGCCATGATGCCCAAAGAAAATGTAAAACCGCCCGTAAGATATAGCACTTTTGAAAAATGGAAGCAGTATTTAAAAAATCTTTAAACGGACCATAAAACGCCTTTCAAAATACTTCTAAAGAACCATTAAGCCCCCCTTACAATGACTATAATCAGGCACAAAGAGGGTATAAAAAACAATGTTAATTAAACAGTCTTTATTGAGAAGCGTCTTAATTATCGCTCTTTTAACAATGCATCTTTTTTATTCTTCAAAGGGATATACTCATTCGAATGAAGTGTTCTCTTCAAAAGAAATTACAGAAAGAGAGAGATTCTTCCGCATTTTCCTTGTTAATGGAAGTCGCTGGTGGGAAGAAAAATTCTACCAAATTCTCTGGATAGAAAAAACATTTTTTTTGGAAAACAAGCAGCAGTTATCGCAACCGCTCTATGAAAAACATGTCAATATAATAAAAAAATGGCAGAATATAATCAAAAAACGACATCATGTATTTAATACTCTGTGCACCCTTATAGAATTAGAAATAGATGCAATGCGACATGTGAATGAAGCAAAACACTCTCATGAGCATACAGATCTCTCAAACCTTATGAAACACATAGAGACATATCAAGAGCGTATAGCTAAAAACAAGAAAGAACTTGAGAAACTTGATCATGAAATTGAGATCTTATACAAAGTTATCATAGAGTATACAAAATTACCATAAACTTTGATCTATTCATTCCATAACTTTATGAAAAGTGCTTCTCAAAGGGTCCCCTGTATTTTCAAGCGTTTTGAACTATCTATCGCCACCTTTAGATACAGAGTGCCAAAGTACAGTAACGTTATCATACAATTTGTTGTATTTTACCAACACAAAAATAACACATATTGATTTATTTAATAGAAATGACTTATAAAAGCTCATCAGAAACAAACGACAATAAATACCTTATGTTTAAACACTTTATTTTCTTCGCTATCGTAATAAGCGCTGTTTTATTTACGCATCATACAACGAGTGGATGTACAACAGATGGTCTTTTTGTTGGAAGTACTTCTCCGATCAATTGTATTTCAAAAGAATATATAAGACAGAAAATAAAAAAGAAGCTATTAGAAAAAGAACGCGAAAGAGAATGGTTAGAGCTTGAACAATTTTCTGTTAGCGCTTGTCTAGGTGGAAAATTTCCTGTTTATTATGGCGTTTCTATTATCGATTGTGTTTCAGAGGAAGAACTAAAACAAAATCGTCTTAATCAAAATCATTTTAATAATGAAATTAATATAATGAACTTATTCCTGCAATGGTTTATCGTAGCATTCGTAATAACAACGATAATGTCTGTTCCCATAAGTTTACTTTGGCGTTTTAGATTTAAGGTTCCTGCCTGTTTATTTACAATAATGACAACCTTGGCTATTATTGCCGTCCCTTTTACATTTGATTTATCGTCTCTCTTTTAATCTATTTTTGTAAAAAATATTTCTAAAATATTAAAAACACCCTGCATTTTTAAGCGTTTTGAACTGTATCTCCTCTCATTTAGATACGGTATAATCACTATAGCCATTTTCATTAAACATGTTTTTGCACATATTCTCAACACAAAAAACAACACATGTCGATACATTCAAAAGAGATCAATTAAACGATCTTATAAAATAAGAGCAATACACAAAGTGGCTGTATTTAATGATAGTAAATGAAGACGATTATTATGGAATTCTTGGTGTAAGCTACGCATGCAACGATAAACAGATAAAATCTTCTTTTCGTAAATTAGCTCTGCAATACCACCCTGATCATAATTCTAGTACCGAAGCAGAACAAAAATTCAGAAAAATTTGTGAAGCCTATGAAGTTCTTAAAGATCCTCAAAAGAGAGCTGCTTACAATCAGTTCTATCATGAAACTTTTAAAGATAATGACAAGGCTTCTGAAAGTAATGAATACGAAAAACCTACAGCAATTGAAATAATTATATGGTTATGGAAAACACAATACAGAATTATGACTTTTTTAACAACAATATTTATTGCTATTTGTTTTTTCATAACAATGATAACAGTGTTTGGATTTCAACTTTAATAGTCAAAGTGCTTTTGAAGAGCTTTAAAAGCAACCCGCAGCGAATTCACAAGGCATCATTATCCTTGATCTTCTATAACAAGGTAGTGTAGAAAAACATAAAGATTATAATGTCTCTATTCGTTCTTTTCTTATTCTCCCGTTTCCTCCACCCCTCTATTTTCTTCCACAACCCGCCCCCCAACCTTTCCCCCAACAAGCCCGCTTGATTCCACACAGACTTTTTCTCATGCCCCTAACATCCTTTTCCATATCAGCTAATAAAATCTCCAAGCCCCCGCAAAGCTCTTCCCCTCAAGAACGAAAGCATAACGCGCACCATTGTCTCTGCAATAAAAAAACACTTGCCCATCATTGTACTCCCCCAACACTCACCACAAAAGCACCCAGAAGCTCCCCGTTGTCCCAATACGTCTAAACAAGCTTTAACGACCTCCCCCATCAAACACCTCTTTCCATTTTTCAGCATGCTTTACGTATCATTCCAAGCTCCCTACTTGCGTGCCGCAAAAACACAAAAACCGGCTCTTTTCCTCCTTGAACGTGCCTTTTTATAAGTTGGAACCTGTCTGTACTGCTGCTTCTCTTCCCCCTAAGCCTCATTTTGTTCTCCAGCATGCTTTCCGTGTCACTCCAAGCCACTGGATAACGACCTGCCCCCTCCATTGTCTTTTCCCCCCAATGAACCAGCCGGCACCCCCCCCCAAGCGCCCGCAATTCCCCATATATAGATTCTTTTCTTCATGCCCCCCTTTTCCATGTTGGCTAAGAAAATTCCCGCAAAGCTCTTCTCCCCAAGCGGCGCCCCTAAGCTTCCCCCCTAGACGAAAGCATAACGCGCACCATTGTCTCTGCAATAAAAAAACACTTGCCCGTCATTGCCGCTCCCCCAGCACTCACCACAAAAGCTCCCAAAATCATGCCACCATATCTCTAAACACTTGGCCTTACTCCCATTCTCGTTTTGCCCTCCGGCATACGCCTTGCATGCGCTTCAAGCTCCCCGCTTTTACCCCCCCATTGTCCCAATATGCTTTCACATTCATAGCCAAGCTCTTTGTGCTCCCTGCTTCCCTGCGCCCCCTTGTTTGGCCCCCTCTTCCAACATATGCTTTGCTCTTTTCCCCCTGAATTTCTTTTTTATAGAACTTTGCCTCTCCTCAACGCTACACAAGATCCCTTTCTTCCCCTCTTGCGTCTCATTCTTGCTTTGCCCTCCAGCATACGCCTTGCATGCGCTCCAAGCTCCCCGCTTTCTCCCTCCTTCAAAGCAATTTCTGTTCTTATATGAAAACCTGTCTCAACCGATTTAATTTGCTGTACCATCTTCTCCAACGCCTCATTAAAACGGCTAATTTCATTTTCAAGTTTGCAAATATAGGCTTCATCACGATAAGCCCGTTTAATCAAAGGTGGCATATTTGGCCAATAGAGCATTAAATCCACCCATTCGCGTTGAGAAATCCATAACCCTCCTTGACATTGTGCTTTATGTTCTGCTGGAAAGCCCTTTTGCATGAAATGAGGAATTAAAATTTCAGGTTTTTTTGTTTTAATTTCCAACAATCCATTTTTTCCCACAAAAGCATCGGGAGAAAATCCTTGTCCGCGATCATCAGCCAAAACAAAGCCAATACATTTAGGTTCTGTATGTGTCAGTTTCCCATAAAGCTGTCGCGCGCTTGGTTCTAATTCAGTCCCACGTCGCATAGAAAGTGTTGTCCCTTCATCAACGGTTTTTCCTGTAATTCTTTCTCCCGCCAATTTCATCATCACACTCTGATAGCGTGACGTTTTTTGCCCTTGTTTTGTTCGTGCCATCACCATCTCAAACAACGAAGCCGTAATCAAACCATTACGCACTTGCTGCCATTCCTCTGTTCCTTGAATACAATCGATAATGATTGGCATGGTATTTCTCTCCTTAATCTTTAAAGTGCTTTTTTTTGCAACATATTCTCTTTGAAACATTCATATCTTTTAAGATGCATTCCCCACTAAGAATGACAGCATCCTTAAATATTGTGCTGCTGAAATCACAAAAGCTGTTGGAAACGCCCCCCCAACATCCCTCCTCCCCACAAGTTTCTCATCCCCTCCTTTCCCATATCAGCTAAGTCCCTCCCAAGCGGCGCCCTCCCTAGACGAAAGCATAACGCGTGATATTTTCTCCCCGATAAAAAAAACCTTGCCCGTCATTATCTCCCTAAGGCTCAACACAAAAACGGTCAGAACCGCGCCCCCATAGCGCCTTCCTCTTCTTCCCCCTCAAACACCTTCCCCCATTTCCCAACATGCTTTCACATTCATATCCAAGCTCTTTGCACTCCCTGCGCTCAAAGCTCTCTGCTTTCCCCCCTCCCTCAACACTCTACTCTTTCCCCCTACACAAAGCTTTTTTTAAAGATTGACATCTCCTCAACGCTATACGGCTGCCCCCCTTTTCCACACCTCATATCTCCCCTCCAGCATATGCCTTGCATACGCTTCAAGCTCCCCCCAACATTCGTTCTCCCCACAAGTTTCTCATCCCCTCCTTTCCCATATCGGCTAAGTCCCTCCCAAGCGGCGTCCTCCCTAGACGAAAGCATAACGCGCACCATTGTCACCGCAATGAAAAAGCACTTTGGCCCATCATTGCGGCGCTCTCCCAGCACTCAAACACAAAAGCACCCAGAAGCCCCCCCCCGTTGTCCCAATACGTCTAAACAAGCTTTAACGACCTCTCCCGTCAAACACCTCCTTCCATTTTTCAGCATGCTTTACGTATCATTCCAAGCTCCCTACTTGCGTGCCGCAAAAACACAAAAACCGGCTCTTTTCCCTCTTGAACGTGCCTTTTTATAGGTTGGAAACCTGTCTGTACTGCTGCTTCTCTTCCCCCTAAGCCTTCATTTTTGTTCTCCAGCATGCTTTCTGTGTCACTCCAAGTCACTGGATGATGCCCTGCCCCACCCATTGCCTTATCCCCCCCCCAATGAACCAGCCGGCAACTTCCCCCCACACAAGCGTCCGCAATGCCCCATATATAGGCTCTTTTCTTCATGCCTCCCCTTTCCCATATCGGCTAAGAAAATCCCTGCAAAGCTCTCCCCCCCAAGCGGCTCCCCTAAGCTTCCCTCCCAAGAACGAAAGCATAACGCGTGATATTTTCTCCTCAATAAAACCCCCACTTGCCCCTTCGGGTGTTCTCTCTTTCAACCCTGCTATTGCACGACGGAAAAATCATAGCGGAGATATTCTTCCGCCAATTTTTTTGCCATAGACAGCGCCGCTTCTTGCGAGATAAAAAGAAGAGCGTCGTGTTTTTGTGGTTCGAGTCTGATTAAATTTCGCATATTTCCAGCATAATAAAGTGGAATCCCTCGATAAGAAGTCTTGAGATAACTTGTCATGTTTACCACCAATAATCTGTCAAGACATCACATGGGCGTAAACGATGCTGTTTTTCATAAGAGCCATAGAGATTATCTTCATAATCGCACGCCGCTCTTTCATTTAAAAAAGCATGATACGCTTCACTATTCAAAATGAAGGGCTGCAATTGTGTATTTTCTTCATTTATTTCATGATTTTCGACATAAAAATCAGCGATTTGTTCCGTAACATCTTCAGCATAAGAAGTTGTCAGATCGAGTCGTAAAACTCTATAAACAGTTTCATATTCTTCAATCAGTTCGAGCACTTCTTCGATTTCGTCGATTGGTCCTTCATAAGTACAAGGATTTTCCTCTTCGCATAAAACGACAATGATTTCATCCTCTTTAACGAATGAAATATTTTTCATGATTTCCCCCTTTAGATAGTTGATAAAGCATAGCCTTGTCTTGACAAGACTAAATATAGCGTTAGTCTTATATCCTCTATAGGAGAGATGTCAACCATTTTATCCTTCATAAAAGATATATTTTAAATATCTACGGGGTTCAAATGACATATGTAAAGAAAAATCTATTATTCTTTGTTCCTCTCATGCCCCTTTGTTGTTCTCTATTTGTTCTTACAAAATTGCAATTATAAACACACAGGAGAGATAAAATGAGTGACATAATATTAATAAAATACTGGAGTCGCCTTGACACAAAAGCACAGAAGGAAGTTATTTTGAAGCTTCGTCAATTGGCCGCCGCAAAAGAGTCAAAATCGCCTGTCTCTCTTGCGGAGAGAGTTTCGAAATAAGCTCTATAAATTCTTTATCTTCAGGGCTAGCCCCTTTCCCGTAAAGAATATAATTCATACTGATATTAATTTCGTGACAAATTCGCGAGAGAGATTCGATTGTTGGTTCTTTTCCTTCAGAAAGAATAGAATGAAGGTACCCCGCGCCTTTACCGGCAGAGAGAGAGATAGATCTTTTTGACCGCCCACTTTTTTCCAAAGCGGTCTTTAATCTTTGACGCCAACCATCGATATTCATAATTTCACCATATAGCGCGTCTTTTTAAAAAAACACGTCCTTTTTATAAAACGGGCTTGCATTATCCTCTAAAAAGGATAAAATTAAGGAAACAAATTTTACTTTTTAGGGGGAATTTTCTATTTTTAGCTCATAAAAACACTTTAACCACCCTACAGGATACAAAAGACCACCTCCAAAGCTTCTGCCCAAAAGAAAGTACGTTGAGAATGTGCGGTATTCTTTATTTTTTCCATCACCGCAATCTTAAATCGTAAGTTTGCATGCGCTTCAAGCACAGCCAATCATTTATAAGCATCGTAAAGAAGCCTCTCGTCATCATCGAACAGAGCCAAAAGCAACACAAGTTAAATCCTTATTTGAGCTTTTATCATCAATAAAAATGTATAAAAAAGAAGAAAGTAGATTGCAGTATGAAACACGCTAATCAACAAGAAACTCCTCATTATGAATCGTCTAGGCTTCCATATGTTTGTTGGTATCAAAATGACTTTCTAGGAGGTGTACGTGGGATGCGCGCACACGAAATTGGAATCTATACGATTCTTCTCAATGAAATGTATGCCCGTGGCCGACCTTTAGAAATATCGAAAGAACGTTTAGCGCGTCTTTGTGGTTGTGACAAGCGAACTTTTGTTAATGTTTTAGAGATGCTCATCCAAGAGGGTAAGATTTTAAATTTAGCCAATGGATTATGGAATAAGCGTTGCGAAAATGTTTTTCAAGAGCGTGAAAAATTGCTTGAACAAAAATCCTTTGCGGGTCGTTCTTCGGCAAAAAAACGCAAGAAAATCAATGCAGAGATGCAACAACTGCTTAACGAAAGTCCAAAAGATGTTGCACAAAGCTCAAAAGCTCAAAAGGCAGAAGAAAAGGAAACACCTTACGGTGTTTTAGAAAAGAAAATTTTGTTTGATGAGACAGAACCTTGTTTTTCCTGCGAAGAGAGTTTTGAACAAAGCGATCATCCATCACCCTTATCGGCTCTTGATTCACCTCTCCCTTCTCCTCCACAAGAAGAAGCGGAGCAAAAAAACGCCTCCCCTTTAAACGCTCCCCAAGCGGAGTTCACTCCCGCCCCTATCGCGCAAATTGTCACGGGGGAAAAAACAAAATCCGCCACCACTCTTCCCCTCAGCAATCTTCCTTCCTCCATTCCTCCTTCTTCCAACAAAAAAACCACAGCCTCAGTTGCCAAAGGGTACCGTCTTCCTGAGCATTGGCAAGCAGACATCAAGGCGGCAGTTTCAGAAGGCTTGAGTGAAAGCCAAGCTCTTTGGCAAGCCAAAAAATTTCGCGACTATTGGAAAGCCAAGAGCGGCAAAGAAGCTCTCAAAGTAGACTGGCAAGCCACATGGCGCAACTGGTTTCGCCGTGAGATCGAACGGCAAGAACAGCAAAAACAGGGAAGCTCCTCATCTTTTACCTCTGAGAACAACGACACGCTTTACCGCAGTTTGATCAACTATAGCGACAATTTTTGACATCACAAAAACAACGTATTTTTCAAGCACGCGCAGGGATAAAAACGTTTCAAAATCACAATAGCATCGGACAAAATAACACAAAACAAAGGGCGGCAAAACAACAATGAAATAAGCTCTTCACACCGTAAAACGCGTCAACATCACCCATTTTGCTCTCATCACAAAAGCGTTTTCCCCATGCAAAGGCCCCACACAGGCATCCCAACACATGCCCCAACAAGGTATCCCAAAACAGGACTCCAAAATGCACCACACTCTCACAGACATATCCACCCCACCTTCTTGCATCCTTCCTCCTTTCCGCTTTCCTCCTTTTCTCAAGGTGCCACTTCCCATGCTCTTGGCAAGCAGACATCAACAGAGCAGCTTCAAAAACCTTCAATGAAAAGCAAACTCCTTGGCACTCTCCCTCCCACACAGGCATCCCAACACATGCCCCAACAAGGTATCCCAAAACAGGACTCCAGAATGCACCACCCTCTCACAGACATATCCACCCCACCCTTCTTGCATCATCCACCCTACCTGCTTCCAACGCGCCCCTCTCAAAGGGCACCACCTTCCTAAACCCTTGGCAAACAGATACCAACACAGCCATTTCAAAAACTTTCAGGATAGAGCAAGTCCCGCACAAAAAAGGACCGCATAGCACAAAACCTTTCACCATGTGATCGAACAACGAGAACAGCAAAATAGAGTCCTCACTTCTCACATCTGAAAAAAACAACAATAATATCACGAATAACCATGAGCACAATTTTTGAAATCAAACAAAAACTTATCTCACAAGCAGATAGAATAGCAGAAATGCTTCTTCCCCAAGGGCACAAACGAGGCAACAATTGGATTGTAGGCAACACACGTGGTGAGGCAGGTCAAAGTTTATCGATTTGCCTAAGCGGCAGTAAAGCAGGACTTTGGTATGATTTTGCAGAAAGCACAGGAGGAGATCTTTTAGACCTTTGGTGTGAAGTCAAAGGCATTAGTCTCTCTCAAGCCTTAGAAGAAGCACGCGCGACTCTCAATCTGACACGCCCCAAACCCTTTATGGCGCCCCATCGTTCCTATCGCCGTCCACCGGTCCCTACAGGGCGCCCCCCGCAAAATCTTGTAAAAACCTATCTCCACAAAGAACGCCACATTCCTTTAGAGATTATAAAGCGTTACCGCATAGGAGAAGATGGCGAAAAAATCATTTTTCCCTTTTATAAACCCGACGGCACCCTTGCTTTAGTCAAAGAACGGCTTGCACAAACGGGAGCAAAAACAAAACCAACAGCCTCCCAATGTGAACCGATTTTGTTTGGCTGGCAAGCCCTTTGCTCCACAACTCCAGCCGCCACGCAGGCACCTCAACACACACCCTCAACCAACCCAACCGCCACGCAGGCGCCTCAACACGCACCCTCATCAAACCCAGCCGCCCCACAGGCGCCTCAACACGCACCCTCATCAAACCCAGCCGCCCCACAGGCGCCTCAACACGCACCCTCATCAAACCCAGCCGCCCCACAGGCGCCTCAACACGCACCCTCATCAACCCCAGCCGCCCCACAGGCGTCTCAGCACGCACTCTCATCAACCCCAGCCGCCACGCAGGCGCCGCAACACGCACTCTCAACCACCCCCCCAACCGCCCCACAGGCGCCTCAACACGCACCCTCATCAACCCCAGCCGCCACGCAGGCACCTCAACACGCTCCCTCATCAACCCCCGCCGCCACGCAGGCACCTCAACACGCTCCCTCGTCACCCCCCACCACCACAAACGCGTCTCAGCACGCTCCCTCGTCACCCCCCACCACCACAAACGCGTCTCAGCACGCTCCCTCATCAACCCCAGCCGCCACGCAGGCGCCTCAGCAGTCCCCCTTAATGGAGCGCGCACCGTTTCCCATTTTTTCTTCAACAAACCGTACCATTGTCATCACTGAAGGAGAAATTGATGCACTTTCCTTAGCCGCCTATGGATATCCGGCGGTTTCTGTTCCCTTTGGAGGAGGCAGTGGAGGAAAACACAACTGGATTGAAAATGAATTTGATCATTTAGAATCTTTTGAAACGATTTTTTTAGCCACCGATATGGATCCGCCCGGAGAAGAAGCAGCCCGTGAGATTGCCAGCAGGCTTGGACGCCACCGTTGCTACCGTGTCCGTTTACCCCTTAAAGATGCCAATGACTGTTTAACCGCAGGGATCGATAAAGCCACCATAAAAGCCGCCTTTTCCTCAGCACAAAGCTTTGCACCAGAAGGTTTACGGCGCGCCTCAGACTATAAAGACAAAGTCATCGGACTATTTTGGCCAGAGCCTGAAAAACATCTTGGTTATACGGTTCCCTATCCTAAACTGAAGGATAAAGTGCATTTCCGCCCAGCAGAATTAACGCTATGGAGCGGTGCGAGTGGTGCAGGTAAAAGCCAATTATTATCAGACTGTATTCCCCATTGGATTGCACAAAAGAGTCGCCTTTGCTTAGCGTCTCTAGAAATGAAAGGAGAACAATCGCTCCGCCGTTTAACCAAACAAACGGGCGGCTTAGAACAGCCTACAAAAGAGACGATTGAACGGATTCTTCATTTTTTAGACGAAGGGCTTATTCTTTATGAACATGTTGGCAAATCAAGCGTTGACACCTTGCTTGAAGTCTTTGACTATTGTCGTGCGCGCTATGGCTGCGATCAATTTATCATCGACAGTTTGATGCGGCTTGGCATTGCCTCTGATGATTATGCAAGACAAGAACAAGCCGTTTATAAAATGGTTGATTGGGCTGTTTTAAACAGTGTGCACATCCACCTTGTCGCCCATGCCCGCAAAGGCGGTCTGGATAAAGATATCCCCAGCACAGAAGACATTAAAGGCGCCTCAGAAATTGGTGCCAATGCCTTTAACATCATCACCATTTGGCGCAATCGGTCGTTGGAAGATAAAATCTTTGCCGCCTCTCTCGCACAAGAAAAAGCAGATTTAGCCAAACGCCCAGGTGTCATTATGAATATTGCCAAACAACGTTCTGGTGATTTTGAAGGCAAAATAGGGCTTTGGTTTGATCCCCAAACTTATCGCTATCGCTGTTCTTTTGAACAATCATTCCCTCGACGTTATCTGTAATGCCCCATAAACCCCACTCTCTTTAAAAACGCCTCCGCTTTCAAACGCGCACGTCTTGCTCCCACAGAAACAACAGGAAGGATCAATCCACAAATGATGAAAAACACCCAATCCTTCGCGAACCAAAGCCTGCTCAACCCTAGATTCTCTGCTCCCAGACGGAAACAAAAAAAGATCGCTCCAACAACGGCGCAAAACACCACCCCCTTCAATAACCACAAACAACGCGTCACCACCCCATCTCGCCGCCCCCTCATATGCAAAATCAAGAACCACTCCAACAGTGCAGCAAACACGATCCCCATCAAGGACAGGAGTCCCCATGGTATGTCCATATTCTCCATCCCCAAAAGAGCTAAAAAAAGGACGACTCCTAAAATGCCTTAAAACAGCACTTCCTTCAAAAAGAGGGAAACACCAAAAATACAATAAAACGCCTCCGCTTTCACACGCGCACGTCTTGCTCCCACAGAAACAACAGGAAGGATCAATCCACAAATGATGAAAAACACCCTCTCATTCGCGAACCAAAGCCTGCCCAACCCTAGATTCTCTGCTCCCAAAGGCAAACAAAAAAAGCTCGCTCCAACAACGGCGCAAAACACCCCCCCCTTCAATAACCACAAACAACGCGTCACCACCCCATCTCGCCACCCCCTCATATGCAAAATCAAAAACCACTCCAACAGTGCAACAAACACCAGCCCCATCAAGGACAATAGTCCCCATGGTATGTCCATATTCTCCATCCCCACAAGAGCTAAAAAAGGACGACTCCTAAAATGCCGTAAAACAGCACTTCCTTCAAAAAGAGGGAAACACCAAAAATACAATAAAACGCCGCCCGCCACCACGAAATATCGAAGCGCTTGGAAACCTTATAAGTACTAATAACGACAACAATAAAAAGGTAGGAAAATACCAACAACAGCAAAAAAACAAATCGTTCGACATCACATACCCCTCACAGCAAGCCCATTAAAGATCACACCCATGGAGAAGAAAACACCCCCTACTTTAAGAACCAAGCCCATAGAACACGCGCACGCCTTGCTCCCTCACAAACAAAAGGAAGGGTAAATCCAAAAATGAATAAAAACACCCTCTCATTCGAGAACCAAAGCCAGCTCAACCCTAGATTCTCTGCTCCCACACGGGTAAAAAAAAGAATTGGTGCCAAAATGCAGGAAAACAGCACAAAATTCAAAGCACGCAACGACCTCTGTAAAACCGTATCACTTTGCTCGCGTATAAAGAACCCCAAGAGCACTTTTAACAATAAAGACAAGAGCAAAACCTTTAAGAATACCGCCCTTATGCTATCCATATCCCTGACGCCCACAGCAGCAAACCACAGGATAAAGCCCATCATGCAACAAAACATAACCGCCTTTAAGAACACTTGCCCCGCCACAGGCATACTCTTGACGCCCAGATGCACCAAACCAAGGACAGTTGCAAAAATGCAAGAAAACACCGCCCCCTTTAAGAGCAGCTCCCCATCAACAGCGCGCCTGCCCACGCCCACATAAACAAAACCAAGGTAGGTGGCAACAACGCCATAAAGCACCACCCATCTCCAAAACATCCACCCTGTAACAGAGCGACGCTTTGCTCCCTTATAAATAAAAACCAAGGCCAGAGCAAAAAAGCAGAAAAACCAAGGCAACAGCCAAAACATCACATCGTTCGACATCAAATACCCCTCACAGAAAGAACATCAAAGATCACGCCCGTGGAAAAGAAAAATGCTCATTCTTTTTAAGCCCCCCAACAGTACACGCACACACCGTACCCCCTCCAAAACAAACAAAGGAACGAATCCAACACTGCTCACAAACACCCCATCGTTCAAGAACCCCCCATCGTTCAAGAACCAAAGCGTGCTCCAGCCCATATGCTTGGCTCCGTTATACGCCAATCCAACAACAGCTCCAACAACGCCACCAAACACCAGCCCCTTAAAAAACATGTCCCGCGCAACCACCATACGCCCCGCTCCTTTATTAAGCAAAAATCAGAGACCATGCCAAAAATGCAACAAAAGATCAATCCTTTGCAAAGAATGAAAGCCTAAAACCAAGACGCTTTGCCCCTAGACAAATAAGCCCAAGGATAAGACCAAAGACAACGCCAAAAAGAATGTTAAAGACCCACTTTTTTGAAAACCACAACCAAGTCAAACCAAAGTGCTCAGCTTGCCCATAAACAAACTTAGAGACAGCGATAATAATGAAGCTCAACGCCAAATTTTTTAAAAAAGCCTTCCTTGTAACCCCGAAAAACCTCATTGCCGCATAAATAGAAACAAAGACAAGAGCAACAAAGCAGAAAAACCCCAACCACTGCCAAAACATCACATCGTCCGACATCAAATACCCCTCTCAGAAAGAACATCAAAGACCACGCCCGTGGGAAAGAAAAATGCTCATTTTTTTAAGCACCACCCCAACAGTACACGCATACAGCGTACCCCCTCCAAAACAAACAAAGGAACGAATCCAACACTGCTCACAAACACCCCATTGTTCAAAAACCAATGCGTGCTCCAGCCCATATGCTTTACTCCCACATGTGCCAACCCAACGACAGTGCCAATAATACAAGAAAACACCACCCACTTGAAGCACCACACCCCACGCGATATCCATTTACCCCGCACCCTCATAAGCAAAACCAAGGACAGCGCCAGCAATGCAACAAACACCGCTCCTATTACTAAAAATTCCCATGATATATCAAAACGCTTTACTCCCTTATAAGCAAAGCCAAGAACCACTACAGCAATGGCGCAAAACACCACAGCCTTGAAAAACACGCCCCACGATACAGTTCTACTGTTTGCTCCCACAACAATAAAACAAAGGACAGCTCCAGCAATGCAAGAAAGCTCCACCCCCTGCCAAAACACCTCCCACGTAATAGCCGGTCGCCCCGCATCTTCATAAGCAAAACCAAGGACCATGCCAACAACGCAGCAAAACGCCAGCCCCTTTAAAAACATGTCCCGCGCAACCACCATACGCCCCGCTCCTTCATCAATAAAAATCAGAGACCATGCCAAAAATGCAGCAAAAGATCAATCCTTTTCAAAGAATGAAAGCCTAAACCCAAGACGCCTTGCCCCTCTATAAATAAGAGCAAGGACAAAGCCCAAAAAGACATAAAACACCCACTTGTTTGAAAACCACACCTGAGCCAAACCAAAATGCTCAGCTTGCTTATAAATAAAATCAGAGACAGCAGCCAAAATGAAGCTCAACAATACCATCTTGAGGAACAAACCCTTCGTTACACCACGCCGCTGCATTACTTCATAACCCAACATAAGGAAAATACCGGGAATGCCATAAAACGCCATAGCTCGTAAAAATACGCCCCACGTCATCCCCAACGCCTTCATTTCCACATAAACAGCCACAGAGACATAGGCCACAATACAGCTAAACACCAATCCCTTCAGAGACAAAAGCCCGCGCGCCATCACTCACCTCCCTCATCAAGTCACTCAAAAAAAATATCCACAATGCGACAAAACCCCTCTCTTTTCAAGGCTCTAAAGCCAAATCATAACAAGATGCTTTACACCTCTATAAACCAGCCCAATGACAAAACCCAAAAGGATACCCTCACGGGATTAAGAACCAAAGCCAGCGCCACCCCATGCGTTCAGCAACCGTATAAACAACATGAGATCCCCGCCAATAAAGCCCCCCAAACCCCATCCTCTTAAAAAAATTTCTTCCTTTCATGATCCCTCAAATACCTCCCCACATAAATAGAAATAAAGCCCCCAAGAGGCAGAAAAACATCAACCATGGCAAAAAACCAAATCCTGCGACATCAATTCCCCCCACAGCAATAAAATCAGAAAGAATGCCCATCATGCAACAAAACGCCCATCCTTTAAAGAAGCCAGAACCACAAAGAGAACGACACACACCACTCCCACAAAATCCCTCGCACAGCCCCCGCAAAATCCCCGCCCCCGTATAAATCTCTCGTACAAACAAATGACAGCAGCAAAAGAAAACCACCACCCCACACCCTTTTGAAAAACGTCCCCTCACGCAACAAGCAGATATAAAAACCTATTCCTCAACAAGCATACAACAGCACAATCCCGTTTCTTTGCATAAACATGAAAGAATCAAAATTAAAATTTTTAAGGAGATGCTATGAGCCATCAAGAGAAAAAAAACATGCAAACCTGCCCGCTTGATCATCAAAATCAAGGAAAGCACATTGGTCATTTAAAGACGCAAGAAATCCCTGTAGAAACGCGTAATCCTTATTTTAAACCCAATCATCCAGAAAGTTCCAGTAACCCGCGCACGATTAAAGCCATTGCCAATGCACAAAGCCATCCCATTGCCCTTTTATATGCCAAAGGACATCTCAGCAAAGCCCAATATAAAGCGGCAGAACGTTTTTATTTTTACTGGCGTCAAAGCCAAGCCGATCTCCACATGAGCCTTGACTACACCCGTGAAAAGGTTGCCTGTAGCCAAGGGTACACACAGCCCATTGAACGTCAAATAGCAGCCTCCAATCAATTAAAAACCATTAAAGTTCAACTTGGTATTCTTGGCTATTCTCTTCTTGAGCGGGTTATAGGCCACGGACAAGCGATCAAAGAATTAAGTTCTTCAAAACGCAAACAAAACTCCCTTGCCGATCATTTACGAGATTGTTTAGACTTGCTCGCATTTCATTGGGGATATGCAAACCATAAACATTTTGAATAATCTCCCTCGCCATTTTAAGCGGTCTCCCATCCTTCCCGCTCCCTCTATAAGCCCTTTCCCCCACACACGAGCTCAACCATCCAGCAGCTCTCGCCCCTATTTCCATCACCTTGCCCCCACCCAAAAGGACAATACTTCACCCCCCTCACACATACTTAAGATACACCCCACACTCTTAAAAACAAAAATCCTTCCCCCATATCAATCCTATAATCATGGGGGCTTTTAATGCATTTTTTATTGAAGAATATTCTCAAAATGCTTGCATGCATCATAATATTTTTAAATATAGTTTAATTAATATCGAGTCTTAAAATAAATATTCAATTGAAAAAAGTATTAAGTTTTAATGCAAAATGACAAAATTTTTTGTAAAAAGTATTTTTTATATTGCTATTTTTTCAATTCTCTGCTAATTATAATGTGTTAGATTCTTTAAGTATGTTTTTTTGTATTTAGTACGGCCTTTTAAATTTATTCTTTTTTGACACGTCCTGCGAGTCAATGTTAGAAATTCTCCTGTTTTTTTGAGTCCTCTGATTGAAAAGGGGGCTTTTTTTATGACTGTACTTTTTTATAACTGTATTGTCTTCAATCACTTCCTTATGAGCTTTGTGATATTTCTCTATAAGGTCTACCCGCAAAATAGATCATTCTTTTGTCAAATTGACTGGCGTTCCATTCTTAAAGAACAAAGATTCTTAACTCAATCTGATTTACAAACAGCTTGGATACACTTCCCTCTTGGCTTCCATTCCCTCTTGGCTTCTATTCAGGGTTTTCCGCTAAACTCAAGGCGCAACAGAAGATTGCTCTGTCTCAAAGATTCACCACGCCCCTAAAAAACACTTAAAACATATCCCAAAAAGCTTGCTTCATATCACCAAACCTTAAAGGATAGTGTTTTACGGTATAAGCTGTTTTACACCATAATAGAATGACTAATATTTGATGATATTCTTTATCGTATCACACCAATAGGCTGATGTATAATCACAATCAATTGTTCTTCAGATTAAAATTAAGAGAGCAGAATATCGCAAGATTCTCTTATTTATGTTGAATCAATCAACACCTTGTCTTTTCCACATTACAAACATAAGAGACATATGAAATAAAGCACTTCAAAGATTTCAAAGATAAAGAATCAAAATGCCTCTTATGAACACGCTCAAGAGCCAAAGGCTGTCATCACATGAGGTGAGAATAGTATGATAGTGCTGGCTTTCCCCTTATGAGAATTTAAAGAAGGGCTTATCCACTTCACAAGAAATTTCTCCATTATCAGATTTACCAATATCCCCAATCACCAATATAATTGTGATGATAAGATCACATAATATTTTTAAACAAGTACGTAAATGCGCTACACAAATATATTCTATTTAGAACATTCTATTTTACGTGAGTCGCGTAAAATCCCATTAAAAAGTAAAATCCCCCATTAAAAAATAAAATCCCTATGAGAAAAAATCTAAGGCGTGAGAATAAAAACATAAGACAAGTATGATTCCATTCAGCTATTGCTCTTTAACCGTTAAACCGAATAAAAAATAGATTCGGAAAGTATGTTAATTTTCCTAACTTAAGAGATAAACTAAGAATATAGACAACATCTCTCCTAACATTCCCCTTTTTCTAGCATCGCGTAAGAATCAAAAATTATACAACTTATTTTGTCATATTATAACGCACTGTTTTTTTAAGACGCTATTGAAGCAGTTAAAACAATTGAAGTGTTTAGCCAACGCCATTAGCAAAGCTAAAAAAAACAAACTGTTGAAAAGCCGTGCATATCTTGTGTAAACACAAAAAAAACAAGAAAAAGGCACAAAAATATCTCAATTTTTATAAAAATACTCAGCGTCTTTTACGATTGTATTGACGAACAACCCTTATCCCATAATCATCTTAAATATTGAGAATAAAGAATGAATAGCCCTCGCAAATACAGCAACCTATCAATATAAAATATAAAAACAAATTTTTTTGTTATCTCTGTTTCTTATGGAATATGCCTTTCCCTATGAATGTACTTTGGCCTCCAAAGAGTACATTCAATCCATGGAAAGGATGCACTCTAGCCTTCAAAAAGAGTGCATCCTTCCCCTCAAGGGATACCGCCAAACCCTCATGAGGCAGTATCCAATCTATAGAGGATGCACTCTAGCCCTCAAAAAGAGTGCATCCTTCCCCTCAAGGGATACCGCCAAACCCTCATGAGGCAAGTATCCAATCTATAGAGGATGCACTCCAGCCCTCAAAAAGAGTGCATCCTTCCCCTCAAGGGATACCGCCAAACCCTCATGAGGCAAGTATCCAATCTATAGAGGATGCACTCCAGCCCTCAAAAAGAGTGCATCCTTCCCCTCAAGGGATACCTCCAAACCCTCAAAGGAGGCATCCAATCTATGAGGATGCACTCTAGTCCTCAAAAAGAGTGCATCCTTCCCCTCAAGGGATACCGCCAAACCCTCATGAGGCAGCATCCAATCTATAGAGGATGCACTCCAGCCCTCAAAAAGAGTGCATCCTTCCCCTCAAGGGATACCTCCGACCCTCAAAGGAGGCATCCAATCTATGAGGATGCACTCTAGCCTTCAAAAAGAGTGCATCCTTCCCCTCAAGGGATACCGCCAAACCCTCATGAGGCAGTATCCAATCTATAGAGGATGCACTCTAGCCCTCAAAAAGAGTGCATCCTTCCCCTCAAGGGATACCGCCAAACCCTCATGAGGCAGTATCCAATCTATGAGGATGCACTCTAGCCCTCAAAAAGAGTGCATCCTTCCCCTCAAGGGATACCTCCGACCCTCAAAGGAGGCATCCAATCTATAGAGGATGCACTCTAGCCCTCAAAAAGAGTGCATCCTTCCCCTCAAGGGATACCGCCAAACCCTCATGAGGCAG
>NZ_JBHIPB010000003.1:195706-204804 GCF_042195825.1 Bartonella sp. AP40SXNS | reverse complement strand
CAATCTATGAGGATGCACTCTAGCCCTCAAAAAGAGTGCATCCTTCCCCTCAAGGGATACCTCCGACCCTCAAAGGAAGCATCCAATCTATAGAGGATGCACTCCAGCCTTCAAAAAGAGTGCATCTTTCCCCTCAAGGGGTTTACTCAACTTTCATCGCATATCATTTTTATGAACCCTCATTTTTATGAATCCTTGATCAAAGATACAAAAAGAAGTTTGCTAGCAACTATTGTATCACCCACCTTATGGGATTCCACTTCTCTACAGAGCTTTCAAACTTTTTTACGCCTTCATAAAGTCGAATCTGAAAGAATTCATTAAGGCAATTAAGGGTAAATTTTGTCAATTTGTAGACAAAGTTTATTCTTTTTTGTGATTGTTGTATTTTTACTATAGTTATTTAAATCGAATTTATATATGATACGTATCGATATTTATTTATAGAAATAAATATAGGAGAAAAACTATGAATATCAGATATTTTTTCATAGCTGGGGCTATTACAAGTGGTTTAGCTCTCGCGATTCAAAAATCTGATCGTATAGTCAATAAACAACCCTCTCCTATTGTTGCTCCTTATACTATTGAGAAAACAACTTTACAGTTTGTTAAACAAGTAAGGGACACATCGGATACATTGAATATACTGAGAGTCAGTAATAGAAGCGCATCAGAACAAGCATCCATCAACGATATATACGATAAAGCAGAAAATTTATTGAATGCACTAGCTGGTTTTTTAGGATCACTTATTATATATTTCTTACAACTTGTTGCTAATAAAATATAAGATACAAAAAGTTCTTAAAGTAAGGTTATATACATTTTATGTATATTGTAAAAATTTAAATAAAAAGGCCCTTTATAAAATGGGGCCTTTTTTAGTTTAATTTTTCCTTTGTTTTAGTTTAATTTTTATTGTGTTTTTATTTTTATTGGCCAAATATCATCGCCTTCAAAAATGCCATTTTTACTTGTCTCACATCTCAAATGACAAAGGCTCTACCCCCTAGCTTCCCTCCCATAGCGCTTTCGTTAATAAGGGTCCGCAATCTTCTTGTTCTTCCCAAAAATTCTTCTGTTTTCAAGAAAATGACCATGCATCTTCTCTGTCATCGGATTGGCTTACAGATCTCCATGAAGCAGACTGAAAAACACAAAAACACCATAACTTTTTATATCAATATCACCATACTGAAACACTGTTGAAGCTTAACAAGCGCTGCTTCATTGGCAAGGACTTCTTAAAAAGACAAAAAACACCTCAAAGGCAAAAGAGCTTAACACTGCTCAAAAATGGCATTTTTGCCTTCCTCTCATCTCAAATGACAAAGGCTCTACCCTCTTTTAGGCTCTCCCCCCTTTTAGACTCTACCCCCTTTTAGGCTCTACCCCCTTTTAGGCTCTACCCCCTTTTAGGCTCTACCCTCTTTTAGGCTCTACCCCCTTTTAGACTCTACCCCCTTTTAGACTCTACCCCCTTTTAGACTCTACCCCCTTTTATAGCTCCCCCGTAGCGCCCCTTGAGTCAATGAAGCTTTCCCTCATAGCGCTTATTCAAGCGCTAATTTATGAGCATTTTCTAACAAAACAACAGAACCGTCTTAAAGAAGAGAGCGAATTTATAATTGATTTTTCTCCCCTATTCTTGAGGATCAAGCCATTTTCAGTCTATTTTTTAAAATCTTGGCTATTATTCTCGATTTTTCGAACACTTTATTTTGCTCTGGTATGAAAGGTGTGAAAGCGCCTCAATCATAGCGCTTTCACATCTTTTAAATAAGAGTGCTTTTCTTCAACAGGAGAGTACAACACTAATCAATTTTTATATCCATAAATGCGATTTTACCATCTTTAATATAAGTAATATCAGGAGCATGTTTTACCCCCTCTGCTTCAAACACGAACTGTTCATCACTCACCCCTTCAAACCCTTGTTCCCTTAATTCTTGTTTTTTCTCCTCAACTAATTTTTTATGGAAATCTCGTTTTTGATTACACAAATTAAGGTTTCTATCTCTAAAAAGCTGATAGTCCATGGCTATGGACAACTTCTCAGCAACCCGTTCCAGCAGATCGTAACTGAACTTTCCTTCCCTTTCCACTTCTTGAGCGATCACCATCGCGCGTTCCAAATGAACTTTTTCAATGGTTTCATCAAAGCCAAGCTGGTTCCCTGCCGTAAAACTTTCGTCATAAGAAGCTAAAGTCTCAACATCGCCCAGCAAAGCAAGAGCAGCAAGATGCAGCAAAGCATAAGGTGCGAGCTCTATGTCATCATCCGGTGCCCAAGATAAAGAGTCTTTTTCCCAAGGAGGAAGACGATATTGAGAGCGAAAAATTTCATGCAAAGAATCATCTTCCATTGTCCATTTTAAAGTTTTTTCAAGCGCTTTTTTTAAACACGCGGCACTCACTTTTTCTTCAAAAATTTCCAATCCATTGGGCACAAAATTCATAAATACCGTTGGCAAAACCCCAGAATTATGAGGATTAATCGTCTGACAAGCCGCCGCAAAAATACCGCTCATAATTAAAAGTCCGCGATCAAAAGGCGAAAACTCTTCCACTCGTTTCTCGTTATAAAGAAACTGCACTTCGCGATCTGGTAAAAAGAGGGTTGCCAAATAATCTCCTTTTCCCTCGATGTCCACAGACCACCCCAAGCTTTTTAAAAGCGCTGTTGCACTTTCTATCGTGAGAATTTCATCATCATCATAACCGACAAAGGGTTCTTTTTCCTTTTCCTTTAGTTGCAAACGCCTCTTCTGCAGCACGGCTTCATCTTTCCAAAACTGCTGCGTTGCAAGATCATTTTCTTTAAGCACTCTTTCCAGCTCGCCTTTCACTTGGAAATTCATTTTCATCCGTTTGAAGACAGAGGTATAAAGAGCTAAAACAAGCATGATAATGATCATGCAAATAACAATAAATACCCAGAACTCGGGATCTAATAGAAATACGGCTATAGGATCAAAGTTCATGTTCCCCCCTCACTATTTACACAACCCGTGCGACAGAGAGCTTATGTGCTCTCGCACCGAGATTGCTTCTTCTAGTTTCTGAATATTTTTGTACAACTCACCCGTCACTTTGGTGCGAAGCCGTAACATAACCGGAATAAAAATAATGACACAGACCGTTATGGCGACCGTCGTTTTAAAGAGAACGGCATGCACAACATATTGCCACCCTGTCAGCTGCCAATTTAATACACCTGGTATTTCTAGAACCATTCTCCAGATGACAATGAGAACCGCAATAGCAAAGATAATTTTATAATCCTTTGCTGAGAGTAACGCTTGCTGAAGCGAAAAAGAATGCGCTCCTTTATGCGTTTCTTGCTCTGATGTCCAATTTTGCTCCTTCATGTATTCCCCTCTCACTCTTTGAAAAGACCCGTGGTGACAGAGAGCTTATTTGCTCTCACACAGAGATTGCTTCTTCTCGTTTCTAGATCTTTTTTTCCAATTTACGCATTATGATGATGCAAAACCCAAATATCACCGAAATCAAGAAAAGTACACAGACCATTATGGATTGCGTCATAATAAAAATAATAATATTCCTGCTACCTTGCCACCCCTCTTACCTTCCTCACATTGCAAACAATAAAGATTTTCAAACCACGCCAATCTATAAACAATAGTCACAATTCAGCTTTTTCTTCCTAAAAATTCTCCTATTTTCAAGAAAATGACCCTGCATCCCCACCTTCAATAGGATTCATTTCAAAGCTTGAATGAACAAGGTACCTAAAAATACGAAAACAACCCATATACCGCGCGCCCCTACAAGCAAAACCGTTCCTTCCTCACGCCTCAAACGATAAAGTAAGTCCCAAGCACTCACTCTAGGCTCTAAACCCCACGGGCTCTTATTCCCTTTAATCAACAATGATCCATAATCGGTTTTTCTTCCACTCAATGCCACCCAACACTGCTCCTTTAAAGCAATGTTTTACGGACACCCCATAAAAAAACACCAAAACATATCAGAGGCAAAATGGTATAGAGAGCAATCCCTATAAAGGCTGAATCTCTCATAATTTCTTCATTATTTTTTCCCTCTCATGACTTCTCAAGCGCTGTATCCTGTTCTTGCAAGACGTTTTTCAGTTCTTTTCTTAAACAGCGATACGTTCTCACCTGCTTAAAGACACCATAATAAAGTTGTAAAATCATCATGGGAATACAAGCAACCCACAGTGTCACGAACAGAAGCACGAGACCGAATATTGTAACAAGAATATCACTCCATTTTTCTCTATCGCCTTTTTTATACCAATCCTTTTGATCGGTTATTTTACCCCGTTGCTGGTTTATTTCTTTCAATTTTTGAGTATTTTTTCTCAACAAAAGCCACAATGTTATGAAGAGTATGTACAGAACTGGAAACAAGACCCAAACACACACTATAATAACTTGCCAAAACGCACACAGAGAGAGAAAAAGGGGTGTATCCTGCCACCCTGTCAAGTTCTCTTGGCTACCCAAAGATGAGAGAAAGAAAATCCTGTTGCACAACTCAATAATGAGCGAGAGGAACCAAATGACAACACACTCTCGCACAGAAAAATAATCTTTCCCAGAAAAATAGCGTAGTTCATTATAAAATGCTGAATAAAATGCTGAATTTTTCCCCTTCATTGCTCTTCCTTTTTTTATGAAAAACGCATTTCTTTATCTCATGCCCGCTCTTTTAAGAACCACGAAAAGTGCGATGCATGGCGCTTCCCTTGTTTTCAACAAAAAACCCCAATTTTCTAAAAGCGTGGTTGCTCTTCCCAATGATTAAGAGCATCCTCCTCATTACAAACCTGATAGGCTTCTTTATCCTCTTTGCCTGATGATTTTCCAACCATCCCCTCTTTTTGTGTCACGAGAGCTTCTAAACGTTGCCTCTCCCACCTCACAATAGCTACGCAAGGGCTTTATAGCTAGGCAAGCGCCTTGTCACTCTCTTTATCTTACGCGTTTTAGTAGCCGTCTCATTCTACGATACTTTCTCACCTGCTTAAAGACACCATAATAAAGTTCCAAAATCATCATGGGAATAAAAGCAACCCCCAATGTCACGAACATAAGCACGAAACTGAATATTGTAACAAGAATATCGTCCATTTTCCACTTCACACTTTCTTTATATCGATCCTTTTGATCGGTTATTTTACCCCGTTGCTGATCTATTCCTTTCAATTTCCGAATATTTTTTACCAACAAACGCCGCAATATGAAGCAGAGTATAAACATAACTGGGAACAAGACCCAAACACACACTGTAATAACTTTCCAAAACGCATACAGAGAGAGAAAAAGAGGTGTATCCTGCCACCCTGTCAAGTTCTCTTGGCTACCCAAAGATGAGAGAAAGAAAATCCTGTTCCATAGCTCAATAATGAGTGAGAGAAAACAAATGACAACATGCTCTTGCACAGAAAAATAATCTTTCTCGAAAAAATGGCGCAGTCCATTATAAAATGCTGAATTTTTCCCCTTCATTGCTCTTCCTTTTTTTATGAAAAATGCATTTCTTTATCTCATGCCCGCTTTTTTAAGAACCACGAAAAGTGCGATGCATGGCGCTTCCCTTGTTTTCAACAAAAACCCCCAACTTTCTAAAAGCGCGGTTGCTCTTCCAAATGATTAAGAGCATCCTCCTCATTACAAACGAAAATAGGCTCTCTTCTTTGTCTGATGATTTTCCAACCATTCATCCTCCCCTCTTCTTGTGTCACGAGAGCTTCTAAACATTGCCTCTTACCCCTCACGATAGCTACAAAAGCGCCTTGTCACTCTCTTTATCTTACGCGTTTTAATTCCCGTTTCACTCTACAATAGGTTCTCACGCGCTTGAAAACAAAATAATAAAATTCTAAAATGAGCATGACAACACCCGCAGGAAAAAAGACGTTTAGCAGAAATATCAACCAAAAATATACGATAAAAAAACTGCTTATTCTTTCTCTATTGTTTTTTACTGGATTATTTTGTTGATCGGTTGTATGACCCCGTTGCTGGATAGCCTCATCCAACTGCTGAATCATTTTTTTTAACAAATACGTTAAGATGAGATAAAGCACCAATAAAACAGGCATCAAGGCAACAACAACAACCATGATGACTTCACGCATCACAAAGAGCGCCAAAAGAGTGCTATCCTGCGATACACTCAACGGCCACTTGGATTCTAATGGGATCAAAAGAGCTTTATAACCTATCGCAATAAGGATAGAAATAAGACAAATAATCATATGATCTTTATAAGAACGAAATGATTTTCCCAAAAAAAGAGAGCACCATTTGTTATAAAATGTGGAATTTTCCCCCTTCATTTGCTCTTCCTTTTTATGCAACTGTTTGTCCCTAACTTTTATAAGGACACGCATAATCTCTCAAGCACAATTGCATCCATTATGGTCAAACAGAATACCTCAGAGAACACTCGTATTGCATATTTATGTTGCCAATACTTTTGCCAATTCACGTGCTTGTTTTAAAGAAACATCTCTCAACACTTGCAAACCAACACGCATCACCCCCATTTCATGAACAGCCCCCATGAAAGGGATAACAATAGCGCCCCCATGAATATACCCCCCTTACTATAAAATCTATCACCCCTATTGTTTCAATAAAAAATGTAATCCGGCACCATTCATATACGCCCCCTGCGGCCTCTACAATAGCCTTACCCTCCCTTGCAACAAGCCAACGCCATAACTCCGTTCCTCAACACAGACACCCCCATTACCCTAAGGCTCCTACAACAACCCCACCCCTGCCCCAACAACAGCCATATCCCGCCTTTACGATAGCCTTTATCCCTTGAAAAGACAGAAGCATTTTTATTCTTTTCTCATTGTTTTCGGCCCCCCACTTAAGACATAAAAAAAGGAACTTCCATTGATTTGCAAATGATCGCGCAATAAGAGCATTTGAAATGAGAAAATCTAACAACTTTCTTATTCCAATTAAAAAAGCTCAATGATCATTCAAAATACGATGATATCTTCCATATTTCATTAGAGTTCTTGCAAGGCAATAGCTCAGAACATATTCATAAAAACGCTTCTAAGACACGAGACAGCCGCTATTTTTGAGATCACGCGTTTTAATATTAATGAAAGCACTAACATTCCCTTACAAGTTTGAGGTGTTGTTTTGTCAACAATCTTGTTAGCATGGATTGATTCTATGATGATGCGATATCATCACAATTGCTCTTTATAAACAGCATAATGATACGCATCATTTTACTCACACTTCTTTATAAGCCTTGCGTTATAGGCTTGTGGAGAAAAGATAAAGGAGAATCCTGTTGAATATAGCAATTATTTTGGGGTCTGTGCGTCAACCTTCCTTAACAAGAACTTTAGCCAGTTATTTAGCGGATTGCCTCATAAAACGGGGTGCATCACTTCATTGGGTTGATTTGCGTGAACAGCCCTTGCCGATGACAGATCCAGATTATCATCAGCAGGTAGAGGCTAATCCAAGTGCTGCAGTCCGTGAGTTTGTCAAAACCATTGCCGCGGCTGATGGCGTTATTCTAGCAAGCCCCGTTTATCAAGGGTCTTATTCGGGTGTTTTAAAAAATGCTCTTGATAATTTAGCCTATAATGCCTTTTTAAATAAACCTGTTGGACTTATCTCTCATGGGAGTACGGCCAAAAAATGCGCACAACCTTGTGAACATTTAGTGCCGGTGGTGCACACGCTTTATGGTTACACACTCCAATGTCAAATTGCCTCTTCCAACGAAGATTTTTCCTCAGATGATGAAGGTCGTACTTGGAAAGTTATAAGTGAAGAGGTACAAACACGTTGTGAAAGACTTGCTGATGAAATGTACACATTTTTAAAGCAAAGAGGTGGGATTTAAAGCAATAAGGGAGGGGGCATGAAAAAAAAGGAAGCGCGCTATCGTTATTTAGTGGTAGGGGGCACAGGGATGCTTGCTCCTTTGTATCAATCACTAGAGCCGCAAGAAGTGATTATTGCTGCACGCTTTCTTTCCCATAAAGTCCAGCTTGAGGCATTGCACAACAGACAGTTGTGCGTGTCGTTGGATTATGATTGTGCGGCATCAAAGGCGCAATTTTTAGAAACTGTGAAACAATGGCATGATCTAAAATATTGCATATTATGGATTCATTCGCCTGCCCATGCATTTTCTTGCGCATTAATTGAGCAGTTAGCTCTTTTGCCTAAACCACCATGTATTCTTCATATTTTTGGTTCCAACACGCATGATCAAATAATCCTCGAGTGCGCACGCAAAAACAAGGTTGATTTTATCCCCATTCAATTAGGACAAAAAACAACCCCAAAAGGTTTACGACGGCTGCCCCATCAGGAGATAAGCCAACAGGTACTGGATGCCATAAAAAACCATATGAATAAACAAAACTTATGATCAATACCTCTGCTTTGCAAAGAAGCAGTACCCCTTCAATCTCTATCCATACCCGAACACCCTCTTAAATAACTCATACTCTCTTACATCATAGGCTTTGAGAACGAACAATCCCCCTCCCTTACGCCTCTAAACAGCATGCCTATATCAACAGCTTCAAAACCAAACGTTTTTCTAACCCTTCTCACACGGGCTTATCCCCCTCTCACAACCATCACGGCTCTTGAGCAACCACACACCTTTTTACAGTTTCACGTTTTTACGATTTTGCAAATTCACAGAAAACAAGCAAACTGCCGATAAACCGCCCCGTTAAAGCCTATACAAGCCTATTACAAACCTATCATCAGCCTATTCATTGCCATCAGCCCTTTTCCCCCAACGCCCTCCATTCCCCCATTCCTCCATTACCCCATTCCAATTTTGACGCATTGCACAATCCAACCTTTACGCCTCCATTGACACCTCTTCTCCCTATATCCTCCCCACAACCATCACGGCTCTTGACCAACCACACCCCCTATTACAGTTACACGTTTTTACGATTTTGCAAATTCACAGAAAACAACAAAACTTCCGATAAACCGCCCCATTAAAGCCTATACAAGCCTATTACAAACCTATCATCAGCCTATTCATTACCAACAGCCCTTTTCCCCCAACGCCCTCCATTCCCC